>NZ_DAMAGB010000017.1:52741-87488 GCF_031995485.1 Janthinobacterium sp. | reverse complement strand
CGATGGCCAAAATGTTTCAAAAAGGTTTCATTATTTTTCAATGAAACATCATATGAAACACACGAAACGCGCTTGTATCACAAGCCATACAAAAAAACAGCCGGCAAACGCCGGCTGCATGGGACTGACGATGCGTGGCAGGCCTCAGGCGAGGCGCACCAGCGGGTTGGCGATAATATTGTCGATCTGGCGCACGGCTTCTTCGCAGGCGGCGGCAATCGCGCCGTCTTCGTCATCGCGCACGAATTGCATGGTCGAGCCTTCGAACACTTCCACGCCTTCGGCCGTGACGCGTTCGATATCGCAGCTGGCCGACCATTTGCCTTCGCTGGTCGGCACGGCCAGGGGCGCGATTTCCCAGCCTTTGTAGTGGATCTTGGAACTGCTGTTCATGGGGGCCTCCTTGCTCAATAAAAGAAATCGTAGCATGAAGCGCCGGCCGCCGCGATCAGAATCAACGGCGAACCAGAATCATGTTAAACGATTTACGCTGGATCAAAAACGGTGGGGCAAAACGGTCATCAAGGCCGCAGCAGATTGTCCACTTCCGTCTTCGCCACTTCCAGGCCGGCCAGGCGGGCCGTGTCGGGCGTGGCGTAGCCGCCCAGCGTGCGGCTGCGTTCGATGTCCTTGGCCTCGCCGGCTTCGCCCGCCTCGCGCTGCAATCGATAGGTGAAATCCCACAGGTCGTCATTATCCTTTTGCGGCGTGACCGAAATCGTAAAGCCGCGGTACTGTTCGCTCGTTGCAGTGGTATCGTTCATGGACTTCCTCCTTGTGGCAACGAGATTAGCACGAAGCAAGTTCGAACGCGCACACGCTGCAAGGGTGCGTCTCTTTCATATGCGTTTTTTGCATATCAAATCACGCTTCCAGCTATTTTCCAGCCAGGCGCGGCGATATAATGACCGTCCCACCCTGCCCAGCGCCACCACGATGACACCTCAGATACAAGCCTTTTTCGACCCCGCCACCGCCACCGTTACCTACGTCGTCTACGAGCACGACGGCGGCGCCTGCGCCGTGATCGACTCCGTGCTCGACTACGACCCGAAATCGGGCCGCACCTCGACCGCCTCGGCCGACAAGGTGGTCGCCTTTGTGCGCGAACATGATTTGACCTGCCGCTGGCTGCTGGAAACCCACGCCCATGCCGACCACCTGTCGGCCGCGCCCTATCTGCAGCAGCAGCTCGGCGGCGAAGTGGCGATCGGCGCAGCCATCCAGGCGGTGCAGCAGGCGTTTGCCAAGGTCTATCACCAGGACGGCGCCACGGCAGACGGCTCGCAGTTCGACCAGCTGTTCGCGCCCGACCAGGTGTTCCATATCGGCGCACTCGAAGTGCGCGCGCTGCATGTGCCCGGCCATACGCCAGCCGACCTGGCCTACCAGATCGGCGACGCCGTGTTCGTTGGCGATACTTTATTCATGCCCGACGTGGGCTCGGCCCGCTGCGATTTTCCCGGCGGCTCGGCCGCCCTGCTGTACCGCTCGGCCCAGCGCCTGCTGTCGCTGCCGCCGGCCACGCGCCTGTTCATGTGCCACGACTATCCGCCCGCCGGCCGTGTGGCGCGCTGGGAAACCACGGTGGCGGCACAGCGCGCCGGCAATATCCACCTCCACGACGGCGTCACGGAAGAGCAGTTCGTGGCCCTGCGCACGGGACGCGACGCCACACTGGACATGCCGACATTGATCTTGCCGGCAATCCAGGTCAACATCAACGCGGGCAAGCTGCCGGAGCCGGAAGAGAACGGCGTGCGGTATCTGAAGATACCGCTCAACGCACTGTAGCGCTGTCGGCAGTCTCGCTTACTCCTGCTCTGGCGCCCTGCCGATCTCGCCGTCGATATTGGCCAGGAACCAGGCCAGCGACGACATCAGCGCCACATTGCGCTTCAGGTTGTCCGGATCGACCTTGTCCAGCGTATCGGCCGGCGTATGGTGGTAGTGAAAATAGCTGTGGCTGTCGACCAGCGGCTCGAAGCTGGGCACGCCGCCTTTTTCCAGGCGGTGCAGGTCGCCCGTGCCCAGCGCGTCGCGGCGGGTAAACGCGTGCGCGCCGATCGGCTGCAGGGCGGCGCGCAGTGGCGCAAACAGTTTTTCCGATTTCGGGCCGATGCTGGCCAGGATGCCGAACGGGCGCCCGGCGCCGCTGTCCATTTCGATCGCGGCGTACTGCTTTGCGAGGCCTGTCTTGTTGGCGTCAAAATAGGCCAGACCGCCGCGCCCGCCGTTTTCCTCGTTCATCCAGGCGATCACGCGGATGGTGCGGCGCGCACGGTAGTCGAGCTTTTTCAGCGTCTCGATCACGCCCATCGCCGCCACCACGCCGGCGCCGTCGTCATGCGCGCCGGTGGCCAGGTCCCAGGAGTCGAGGTGGCCGGACACGATCACCACGTCGCCGGCCTTGTCGGTACCGGGCCAGTCGGCGATCACGTTGTAGCTGTCGGCGTCGGGCAGGTTCTGCGGCGTCAGCGTCAGGTGCATTTTCATCGGGCCGCGCGCGGCCAGGCGGCCGATCAGCAAGGCGTCTTCGACCGTGACGGCGGCGGCCGGAATGCGCTTGCCGTCTTCCAGGCTGGTGGCGCCCGCGTGCGGAATGCGGAAATCGGCGCCGCCGATCGAGCGCACCAGCGCGGCTGCGGCGCCCAGTTCGGCTGCCGCTTTCGGGCCGCCAAAGCGGAAGCGCGAACCCTGGCCATAGGTGACGCCGGCCAGGCCGCGCTCGGCCATCTCCTGGTCGAAGGCGGTGTCGATCAGCACGATGGCGCCCTTGACTTCGGCCGCGCGCGCATTGAGCTCTTCGAAGCTCCTGACGATGATCAGCGGCGCCGTCAGGCCGGCGGCCGGCGTCGCGCCCGAGCCGCCCAGCGCGGTCAGCACCACGCGCTGCGACACGCCATTCGGCCGCCCCGCATAGTCGACGATTTCCGCCGTTTCCACGCCGCGCACCCAGTGTGGCACTTTGACGGGCTGCAAGGTAACGGTCGCGCCCAGGCCGCGCATGGTGGCGGCCACCTGTTCGACGGCGGCAGCGGCGCCAGCGGAACCGGACAGGCGCGGGCCGATCAGGTCGGTCATGTCGGCCAGGCGCGCATAGGCCCAGTCGCTTTGCAGCGCGGTGTCGCGCACTTGCGCCAGCGCCTTGGGGTCATCGCCGGGCGTGGCGGCAAGCGCACCAGTGGCAAGCAGGCTGCCGAGCAGCAGGGAAAGAAGGGAACGGTGTAGCGGTACGGAGTGCATGTCTGTCCTGTCGAAATGGGGGGGCCGGCGCGCCTGGACTGTGCCCGGTGCGGCATGGAACGATAGCGCATTTATGCTGTCCTTGCAGCAACTTTGCATCCCGCCGATTGCCCGTTGACACGAGCATCGCGTACCATGGCGATTCTGATTGCCAACTGGACACCGCCATGATCAAGGGAACACTGTGCAGCCTGCGCCACCTGCAGGCGGCCGACCTGGCCACCTACATCGCGCTGGTCAACGACCTGCCGTCGCGCGGGCCGTTTTTTTCGCCGCAGCTCAAGTCGCCCGAGGCCTTGCGGCGCGACTTCATGCAGAACGGCTTCGTGACCGAAGACAGCGAACTGTTCATCATCGAAGACGAGCGCGAGGCGATAATCGGCAGCATCACGCATTTCAAGAGCCGCACGCCGACCAGCCGCGAGATCGGCTACCGCCTGTTCGATCCGCAGCGTTACGGCCGCGGCTACATGAGCGAAGCGACGCGCTTGCTGGTCGATTACCTGTTCCAGGCCTACCCGTATCACCGGCTGGAATTGCTGATGGATCCGCTCAACACGGGGTCCGAACGCATCGCGCAAAAATGCGGCTTTCGCCAGGAAGGCATGCTGCGCCAGGCGTTTTTCATCAATGGCGTCATGCGCGATGTCAAGATATACGGCCTGCTGCGCCCGGAGTGGCAGGACCTGCAGCGCACGGCCCGCGGTTGACGCCCCAGCCTGACTTGTTACGGACGGGTTCGGATTGTAATAAGTTGTATTAGGCATGGATCAAGCTTTCCTGCGCAGCTATAGTTCATTTCATGCAGATCATTGTGATCTCGCCGAATGGAAGGAAATGCCATGTTGAACAAAAAACTCCTGGGTGCGGTATTGGTAGCGGCAGTAGCTGTCTCGTCGGCAGCAACGGCCGCCGGCGACCGCGACTTCAATACTGTTGCCGGCGCCGTGGTCGGAGCTGCCATCGGCAACAACACTGGCGGCACCAACGGCGCGATTGTTGGCGGCGTGATTGGCGCCGCAGTCGGCAACAGCCTGCGCACGGGCGACCGCGGCTATGATCGCGGATACGACCGGGGCTATGACCGCGGCTATCGCGGCGGCACCTATTACCAGAGCCCGCCCCCGGTCTACTACCAGCCGGCGCCGCGCCCCGTGTATTACGCGCCGCCACCGCGCTACTACGGTCCGCCACCGGTCGTCTACGTGCAGCCGGGCCGCGGCTACTACCGCTGGGATGACCGTCGCGGCTACCGCGATGACCGTGGCCATGGCTGGGGACATCGCCGTTAATTCCAGCTACGTACCATCCGGAACCTGCGCCAGCCACCTGGCGCAGGTTTTTTTATGGCACATCGGCATATCGCCAAAGTACAAGATCAGCTAAGCTGTACTGATCATTAACATCTCTGGCCACCAGGACCGCAACGACCGATGCATTTCATCAAAGACGAACTCGATTTCGGTCCGTGGCTCGATGCCGCCGCCGGCAGCAGCGTGGGTGCCGGCCCCATGGCGCGGCGCGAAAACCAGGACAACTTCCTGCTGATCGACGCCACCGGCCATGCCGTCTGCCTGCTGAACCAGCTGCCCCATCATTATCAGGTGGCGCATTGGCCAGCCGGCCATGTCCGGCTGGCCGTGCTGGACGGCATGGGCGGCCATGGCCATGGCCGCGAGGCGGCCGAGGCCACCGTGCAGGGCTTGCTGACCATGCCGGCTTGCCGCGATGTCGCCACGCTGGCCGGCTACCTCGACCAGCTGCACGCGCAATTGCAGTCCGGCTTTGAAGCGGAAGCCGACGGCGCCGCGCGTCCGCCCGGCACCACCCTGACCCTGCTGGAGATACCGCCTGCTCAGGCTCCCCTGCTGTACCACGTGGGCGATTCGCGCCTGTACGAGGTGGCCGACGGCGTCGCCACGGCATTGACGGTCGACCATGTGCCTGCCACCGTCTACGCCATGCAGGGCGCGCTCGACGAGCAGCAGTGGCGCGCCAGCGTGCTTGGCGAACACCATCCGCAGATCGCGCAGGCGTTTATATTAGGCAACGTCATCGGCGATACGCAGTCGCTGAGCAAATCGCTGCTGGCGCTCGACGCCGGCAATCTGCCGCCGTTCCTGGCCCACCTGGGCGACCGCCGCGTGCTTGAACTGCGCCGCGATGCGCTGTACCTGCTGGCCAGCGACGGCTTCTGGTCGTGCATCGATCCGGCAAGGGCGCTTGCCCGCTGGCCAGCCCTGTGCGCAGGCCGCACGGCCGCACAGGCTGCCAGCGCCCTGTTCGACGACTTTTTGTCCAGCCCGCCGGCCGGACTGCACAGCGACAATCTCACCTTGCTGGCCGTGCGCTTCAATATGTGACACTGTAAGCCGTGCGGCGAACCAAGCGCGCGCCTTGTGGTCTGACCCATATTGTCAGCCCCACAAGGAGACCATCATGAGCACCCCTACCCCCTCGACGCCATCGGCGCCAGGCCCATCGGCGTCCGCCGGCAGCGGCGCGCCCGACCTGGCCGCCATTCGCCAGCGCCAGCAGGCCACCTGGGCCAGCGGCGACTTTGCCGTGATCGGTGTCACCCTGCAGATCGTCGGTGAAACGCTGGCCGAAGCGGCGGAAATCCGTGCCCGGGAAGAAGTGATCGATATCGCCGCCGGCAACGGCAACGCCAGCCTGGCCGCCGCCCACCGCTTTGCGCGCGTGACCTCGACCGACTACGTGCCGGCCCTGCTGCAACGGGGGCGCGAACGGGCCGATGCCGAAGGCCTGCAGATCACCTTCCGCGTGGCCGATGCCGACGCCCTGCCGTTTCCCGACGCCAGCTTCGACGTGGCCCTGTCGACCTTTGGCGTGATGTTTGCGCCCGACCACCAGCGCGCGGCTCGTGAAATGCTACGCGTGGTACGCGAGGGGGGACGCATCGCCATGGCCAACTGGACGCCGGAAGGCGCGGTCGGCCAGCTGTTCAGGATAATCGGCAAGCATGTGCCGCCGCCGGCCGGGCTGAAGTCGCCGCTGCTGTGGGGCACGCCAGCCTATCTGCAAGAGCTGTTCGGCGTGGCGCCGGGCCAGCTGAAAGCGCAATGCAGGCTGTTCAATTTCCGCTATGCCAGCGCGGCGCACTGGGCCCAGGTGTTCCGCGACTATTACGGCCCCGTGCACAAGGCATTTGCCGCGTTGCCGCCGGACGGCCAGCAGGCGCTCGAACGCGCGCTGCTGGAGTGGCTGGACAGCATGAACACGGCTGGCCCGGCCTCGCTGGTGATACCGGCGGAATATCTGGAAGTGGTCATCAGCAAACGCAAGACGTGATATTAAATGGCAGGATGGCATGCCTTAAAATCCATTAAATGTTTTTTAAGGCAATTTTTAGCGAGAATTCGAAGCGGCGTGGTGGCAAGGGTGCACACTTGCTGAAAAAAGAGGCGCGCAAGGGGTCATGGTTGTTGCCAAGCAAGGTCAAAAGAGCGTAAGCTCTCATGTATCACAGAGGGCGCCATGCCCCCACCCGGTCGAGTTCCACTTCATGAAAAAATGCAGCAACCCGGAGCACCCGCACTGTACGTTCTGGGTCTTGCCTGGTGAGAGCGCCTGCGCGGGCAACCATCCGCAAACCGCAGTGCCTCCCACCAGCTATGACCTGCTGAGCGCCTTGCGCAGCGCCCGTTCCGAGCAATCGGCAACGGCAGGTGTGCCTGCGTCCGTGGTTTCCCTGCCTGCAGCCGTCTCGCCGCCCGTCAATTCCGTCAGCAAGCCGCTAATGCGCCCTGCCCTGGCGGCCACGTCCGCCACGGCGCCTGTACAGACCCATCTGCATATCAGCGGTTTCGATCCGCGCGCCGCCGGCGGGCGGCAAACCCTGAAAATGGAATTGCGCGGCATGGACGCCACATGCGCGCCGCAGCTGAGCCTGCGCCTGCGCTCGGACCTGATTGCGCGCGGCCAGGTGCAGCACGACGTGGTGCGCACCACGCGCGGCGACTGGCGCCCCGTATTTGTCGAGTTTTCATCGCGCAACAAGGAGCACGGCCAGTACCAGATCGAAGTGGACGTACTAAGCCACCTCGACGGCGCAGTGGCGCAGAAATGGGTGTGTACCTTCGTCATCCTGGTGCCGCGCCGCGACGCCACCCTGACCGAAATCCACCAGATCTTTCTCAGCACCCACAAAAACGTGCGCGTGGTGGCCGATGACGCCTCGATCGCGCGCGTCACCGGTGGCGATGGCTGCAATCTCGATGTGACGGCGCGCAATGCCGGCATTGCCCATGTGGACCTGTCGGCACCGCAAGGCAAGATCGACATGGGCTTTACCACCATCGCCTGGGACGAAGAGCTGATCGAAGTCGACTTGCCCGCTGCCAGCGCCTGCCACCCGCATCCGAGCGCAGCGGCATGCATCGTCAATGCGGCGCCGGAAGCGGGCGAGCAGCGCCAGATCCGCCTGTTTGCGCTGGAAGAATGCATGCTGGGCCGTTTCGAGCTGGTCGATCCGGAGGCCGATGTGCTGCTCAGCCATTTCAGCATCGACGGCCAGGACAACAACGGCCTGACGCGCCGCCTGTCCGGCCGCCACGCCGTAATCCGCCGCGGCGCGCAGGGCTTTGACATTGAAGACGTGTCGCGCTACGGCGTGCTGCTCGATGGCGTCTGGCCAGGCAAGCACAAGCCAGTGGCGCTGCGCCAGGGCATGCGCATCGAATTGACGGCCAGCATCAAGGGCGTCGTGGTGCTGGGCGTGTCGGCCATCCTGCAGCACGGCGTGATCCTGCACCGCCTCGACCAGGGCGCCCATGCGGAATGCTTTTACCTGCTGCTGCCGGAGGCGCGCCCGGTGGTCGTGCCTGCGCAGCATACGCTCGCGCCGCAGGCTGCCGCCCTGCCGGTGCTGTTTCACCGCAACGGCGGCTTCTGGCACCTGGACGCGGCCAGCGGCAAGGAAACCGCGCTGGCGCCCGCCACCGCGCTCGACAAGCTCGCCGGCTTTGCCCGCCACAACCGCTTCGCCACCGAACCGTATCCCGAATGCTGGATCATCCGCACCGAAGGCGCCGCCCTGTGCGAGAGCGCGGCGCTGGCGCTCTAAGGTATCAGCACCAGGAAGATCAGCGACACGCCCAGCAGCAGCGCCGCCTGCAGCGTAAAGATGATTGCCGGTATCTGCAATTCGCGCGGGATTTTCATGATGCCTCCTGCTAAACACTCACACACAACGCCATTCGCTCTTCCAGCATAGCGCCTGCGCCGCCGAATACATTATCAGCCGCACAACACAGTTTCCTGTCCAGCATGCCAGGCCTGGGCGCACTTGGCAGCGTCGACTTCGGCCCATTTAACAAATAATTTATACTTATTGTACAAATTACCTCGCGTGACGCCCTTGCGTACTGTATATTCATCCAGCTAAACTCCACCACGTTTTACAGAGCCCGCGCTGCGTGTTTTACATTTTCTATGGCTTCGAATAAAGCGCATCATGCGACTGGTTGGGCTGCTGGCGTGATCGCCGCGGCGCTGGTCGAACACGCAGGTGCGGGTGGCCCCTATCAGGTGATGAGCATGCTCGCGTTTGCCATGGGCGCGCTGGGCGGCACCGCGCCCGACTGGCTGGAAGTGGCCTGGTGGGCGCCCACGCGCCGGCTGTGGATCACGCACCGCACCTGGACTCACTGGGGCCTGGCCTGGATCGCCCTGCTGGTGTATACCTATCTGCAGCTGCAGCATCACCTGTGGGCGCCGCCGCTGTTCGGCTTTGCCGCCGGCGGCATCATGCATTTGCTGGCCGACTGGCCCAATCCGCTGGGCGTGCCGTGGATCATCCGCCGCCATTCGCTGCGCTGGTGGAAAAGCGGCAAGCACGATCTGATCGTCATCAGCGCCGCCTGGCTGGCCGCCGCCATCGTGGCCGACCACGTGTTCTTTGACGGTATTCACCTGCAGCGCATTGTCTCGCTGGTGCGCGGCCTGCCGCTATGGTCCACCGACTGGATGGTGGCGGCCTGGGACGGCATGGTGCGCTGGCTGCGCGAGTGGCGCCTCGGTCCGGGGAATTGACGTGCCCAATTGAGCGAGCGGAGCATCCGATGGACGCAACTGCATGGCGCGCACGTGTGGCTCGGGCAATTGCCACCGCCAGCCCGCAAGGCCTCGGCGACCTTGCGCGCCCGCTTTTAAGCGCTACAGGAATTGCGGCGCCGGGCGCGCCGGTGGCTTGGGCAGCGGAATGAATTCCGTTTCGCCCGGCACCCGGCCCATGCGCTGCGCGCTCCAGTCCTCGCCCGCCTGCGCCAGGCGTTCCTTGCTCGACGAGACGAAGTTCCAGAAAATGAAACGCGGACCGTCGAGCGGCTCGCCGCCGATGACCACGAACTGCACCGGAGTGTTCCCCGCGCCGGCCACCGGCACGGTGCCCGCTTCGAGCAGCGCCATGCTGTGCGGCGCCAGCGCCACGCCGTCCAGCAGCACCTCGCCGCTGATCGGGTAGATCGCCGCTTCCGCCGGCAAGCCATCGAGCTGGAGCGTCTGGCCTGCCTGCAGCGCGACGTCGAGATAAACGGTTTCCATATAGGTGCGCACCGGTGAAGTCTGGCCGAAGGCCGTGCCGATCAGCACTTTCACCAGCGCGCCATCGCGCTGCACCACCGGAATGTCTGCTTGCGGCGTGTGCGTGAAACTCGGTTCATCCTCCTCGTTCGCCTTCGGCAGCGCCGCCCACAGCTGCAGGCCGTGGGTGCGGTGCGGCTGGCCGGCCAGATCCAGGGGAGTGCGTTCGGAATGGACGATGCCGCGGCCGGCCGTCATCCAGTTGATGGCGCCCGGCTCGATGCGCTGGTACGAACCGATGCTGTCGCGGTGGTCCATTGCGCCTTCGAACAGATAGGTGACGGTGGCCAGCCCGATATGCGGATGCGGACGCACGTCGTGGTTGGCGTCGGGCGCCACGTCGATCGGGCCGAAATGGTCAAAGAAGATGAAAGGGCCGACGGTCTGCTTGACGGCGGACGGCAGCAAGCGGCGCACGACAAAACCGCCGCCGAGGTCCTTTTCATGGCTTTTCAGGATCGCGGCGCTCATGCCAGCACCGTGGTGATTTCGGTGGTGACGGCTGTCATCAGCTTGTGGATCGGGCACTTGGCGGCGACCGACAGCAGTTCCTCGCGCTGCGCGTCCGTCAGCTCGCCCGTCAGGTGCAGGCTGACGGCCAGGCGGTACACCCCCTTGCGCTCGTCGCTGGCGTCACGCTCGGTCGTCACTTCGACGTTTTCCAGCGCAATGCCCTTGTGTTTCGCGTACCAGACCACCGTCAGCGCCTTGCAGGCCGACAGCGCGGCGCCGTACAGATCGTGCGGCGACGGGCCGGAATCGCCGCCGCCTTCGGCCACCGAGCCGTCGGCGGAAATGATATGGTCGCGCACGTGCACGATATGGCGCATGGGTTGCGACTGGTCGCGGATGGCTTTGATGGTCATGGCATTCCTTGCAGCGTTGGGAAAGCCACAATTTACACCGTTTGCCTGTTTCGCGCACCCGGTCATAGTGGAGGGAGGCCATCTGATGCGGCGCGGCGCATCGCCCCTTCTGCCTGCCGGCGGCGCAATGACCTCGCTGATGAAGTATCGCGCACGCTGGCCTACTTGATCATGTCCGGATCGACCTGCCGCGCCACGCGAAAGCCCACGATATCGTTCGACAGCACGATGGAAAAGCCGTTGCGGATCGCCGAGCGCAGATAGCGCGGATGGTACAGCCACGAGCCGCCGCGCAGGATGCGCCGGCTGGTGTCGCCGCCCGTCTCCCACGCGCTGCCGTCGGCGGGGGCGCCATCGTAATTGTCATGCACGATGTCCTGCACCCATTCCCATACGTTGCCGTGCATGTCGGACAGGCCCCAGGCATTCGGCGCGAAGCTGCCGAGGGCGCTGGTGCCGCCCCGGTACTGGCCGCGCGCGCCGCCGTTGTAGACATACAGGCCGTCGTAGTTGGCCTGCTCGGTGGTGATGGTGTCGCCCACATTGAAAGCGGTGCGCGTGCCGGCGCGGCAGGCGTATTCCCACTCCGCCTCGCTGGGCAGGCGATACCGCTGGCCGGTTTTCTCGCCCAGCCAGGACAGATAGAGCTGTGCATCGTTCCAGCTCACGCCCACCACCGGATGCTGGTCGGTCTGCACGAAACCGGGCTTGTCCCAGTCCGTCTCGGAGCCACCGGCCCAGCCGGTCGCCTTGACAAAGGCGCGCCATTCGCCCACGCTGACCGGATGGCGCGCCAGCGCGAACGGCTGTTCGATGCCGACCCAGTGCTGCGGCTTCTCGCGTTCCAGCCAGCCCTGCTGCGAGCCGGCCTGCAGCGCCGCCTTGTGCTCCTCCTCGTGCGCGCCCATCTGGAAGCGGCCGGACGGCAGCACCACCAGCTCCGGCCCCTGGCCGGAGCCGTCGAGGAAAGCGTCGCGCAATACGCCCAATGGCCCCTGCACCGGCGCCGGCATCTCCGGCGGTACGCTGGTCTCCGCAGGCGCTGCAGGTGCAGGTGCGGCCGGCGCGGCTGCCGCCGCGCTGCGGCTGGCCTCCTCCTTGCGCGCCCTGTCTTTCTCCCTTTCCTGTTCGGCGCGGTAGGCCGCTTCCGCCTTGGCCTGGATCGCCTTGCGCTGCAGCTGCTGGTGCTCGTGCAGCGCGGTGGCGGCGTCGGCTTCGCGCCGCGCGCGCAGCTGGCCGCGCAGCGCTTCCTTGCGCAGCTTGCGCGCTTCCTCGGCCTCGAACTGGCGCTGCGCTTCCTGCTCGCGCCGCAGCTTGTCGAGCCGCTGTTTTTCCAGCGCCGCCGCATGTGCCTCGGCTTTTCTGCGCTGCTCCAGTTCTTCCTCGCGCCGCCGCGCTTCTTCCTTCGCCCGCTCGGCGGCCAGCGCCGCCTGTTTTTGCCGCTCGGCTTCGCGCGCGCGTTCCTGGCGCGCCAGTTCCGCCAATTCCTCTGCTGACGGGCCGGCCGCCCGTTCCAGCGTTTCGAGCAGCGCCTGCACCGATTGCGGACGCAGTTCCGCCGTCATCGAAAAACCGTTCTGCAGCACCTGCCACTGCGCCGCATTGAGCGCCAGCGGCCTGGATGGCAATTGTTCGGCCGTGCGCAGGCCATCGAACGGCATGCGCCCTTCGAGCATCTGGTAGATCATCACCGCCACGGCATACACGTCGATGCGGGGGCTGGGCTGGCGCTGGTGGGCGCCCGCTTCCGGCGCCCGGTAGCCTTCCGTGCCCGCATTCGGCGTTTCCAGCCCCAGGCTGCTGCCCGCATTGCGCACGCGCGAGGCGATGCCGTAATCGAGCAGCTTGATGTCGCCCTTGCTGGTCAAAAAGACGTTGCCCGGCTTGATGTCGCGGTGCACCAGCTTGTGCTTTTCCCATGCATACGACAGCGCGTCGGCCACCGGCTGCAGCAATTCCTGCACCGCGGCCAGCGGCAGCGGCCCCTGGCGTCCCAGATAATGTTCGAGGTCTTCGCCGTCCAGGCACTCCATGATGATGAAGTAGCTCGACGTGGCAGGGTCCTGCGCCCACTCGTACACGCGCACGATGTTTTCATGCGCCAGCTTGCGCGCCTGCGTTGCTTCCTCGATCAGCAGCCGGGCATGGGTCGCGCTTTGCGTCAGCTGCGGCGGCAGGATCTTCAGCGCCACCATTTCGCTGCTGCCCAATTCGGCGTGCGTGGCCAGGTCGGTGGCCTGCCACACCTGGCCCATGCCGCCCGTGCCGATCAGGCGTTCGAGGCGGTAGCGGCGGTTTTGCGGACCGATTTCCTGGCCCGTCATGAAGCCGAGCTCCGTGCCCTGGCGCACCGGCAGCGGCACGGTCGCCGGCGCGGCGCCAGGCGGCGCGTATTCGGCGTCGAGGATGGCGTTCTTGCGACGCTCGAATTCCTGCTCGCTGAGCAGCCCGTCGTCATGCAGGGCGCGCAGTTCTCGCAGTTTGTCTCGTGCTTTTTGCATCATCGGAAATAAGGCGCTTCCATCAGGGCTGCAGTGCCACGCCGCAGACGGCGCAGAATTTGTCTTCCGGGTGGCCGGCGCGCAGCGCATGGCCATTGCTGCAGTGGCGTACAGGCACGGTCACCGCCACGCCGGCCGTGGCCTGCGCCACCGCCACGCCCAGTTGTGCCTGCGCGCTCAGGCCGTGGCTGTGGGCCGCATTCTGCAGTGCGATCAGCTCCAGCTGCTGGCGCCGTTCGCGTTCGGCCTGCGCTTCCAGGTAAGCGCGCTCCTGCGCCACGCTATCCTGCGCCATGCGCATGGCGTCCACTGGCGCGACGCTGTGCTCGGCCGCCGCCAGTGCAGCCAGCGCATGGATTTGCTCGGCGCTCATGTTCGCCTGCAGCTGGGTTTTCAGCACCTGCGCCAGCACGGCCGCATTGGGACCGGCCGCCATCGCCACCTTGCCGGTGTCGCTCAGGGTGCCGATCTTTTCGATGCGGTCGATATCGATGCGGGCCAGTTCGGCCGCATGCGCCTGCTGCGCCACCAGCGCCTCGTAATCGCTTTTCCAGCGCGCGTAATCGTGCTCGCGCTGCTGCGCCATGCCCAGCAGGTCGCGCTGCCACTGCGCTTCCTGTTCCAGCTGGCGCAGCTGCTGGCGCTGCTCTTCGATCGCCAGCGCATCCAACTGCGCCAGGTGCGCCTGCTGGTGCAGCTGGCGCGCATGCACGCCGTCGGCCTCGATGGTGCGCAGCAGTTTTTCCTGCTGCGCGACAGCGTCCTCGCGTGCGCCGCCGCGCCGCAAGGCCGACACCTTTTCGGCGATCTCGGCCGCCTGCACCTGCGCCGCCTCGTCCTTGTGCGCTTCGGCGCGCAGCAGTTCTCGCTGGCGCGCCAGCTGCATCTGGTCTTCCCACTCCTGCACCCGCTCCGCTTCGCGCTTGCGCGCCGCATTGGCCAGCACCGCGCCCTGCCAGGCCGCCTTGTGCTGCTCCGCTTCCAGCTGCGCTTCGCGCTGGGCCGCATCTTGCTCAGCCTGGCGCAGGCGCGCCAGCTGGGCGCGGCGGCCCGCTTCGTCGTCGATCAGCAGCGCGCTTTCCACCTGCTGCGCAATCGCCTGCAGGTGCACCTGGTGCGTGAAGCGCTGCTGCGCCAGCTGGATCTGTTCGCGCCCATTGAGCTGCGACAGTTCCAGCTCGCTGCGCATCCTGATGGCGGCCAGCGCCTGCACATGCTTCCATTCGGCCGCTTCGCCGGCGTGGCTGGCGCCTTTTTTTGCCAGCTCGCGCTTCAGTTCCTCCAGCGCCACGGCGGCGCCATGGTCGAGCGCCTGGCGCTGCGATTTCGCTTCCAGGATGCGGCCATACAGGTCGATCTGGCGCGCGCGCAGCGCCTGCAGCCGTTCAGCCTCCTGGTGCGCCAGCTCGGCCTGTCCCAGCTTGGCGTCCTGCTGCAGTTCCAGGCGCTTGTGCGCGTGGCGCGCCGCCTGCTCTTCGCGGGCGATGCGCTGCCATTCTTCCTGGTCATACAGTTCATCAAGCTGCCTGGTGCGTTCGAGTCCCTGTTCGCCATCGGGCGCCTGCAGGCCACCGAGCCACAAGGTGCCGATGCAGGTCTCGTCCGCGGCCAGCTTGTCGTGGCGCAGCGCCAGCGTTTCCACGCGCGCCACCGCCAGGCCCGACGGGGCCAGGCGCTGCGTCAGCGCCGACTGCAGGCGTTCGTTGAACTGCGGCCGCAGGTCGGCGTTGGCATCCATCTCGCGCAGCGCGCGGCTGCCGGTAAATTCCAGCGCGATCTGGCGCACCGAGGGCAGCAGCAAGGCGTGCAGGTGGGCCAGCGTGACGGCACCCGGCGCACGCATGAACTGGCGCGCAAAGGCATCGGGCTGGCCCAGCGCGATCTCGACCTGGAAGGTGGCGGCGACCTGCAGCTGCTCGCTGCTGGCCAGCGCCGGCAGGTCGAACGTCAGGGACAGCGGCGCGGCGCGCGCGATCAGCACTTCGGCCGGACGCGCCGGCAGCAGCTGCGGCAGGCGCGCGAAGAAGGCAGCGCTGTCGTAGTCGCCGGCGGGTATCGAGGTGAAAGCGTCCGATTGCACGATCCAGGCGCGTGCCTCAAACGGCACCTGCAGCTTTCTGCCGCTGCCGCCAAACAGCGACGACAGCTCGCGCACGCCGAAGAACAGGGCCAGCTGGTCGTCCGCCAGGCGCCACTGGTTGGCGTGCAGCACGGCGTCATTGCCGGGCGTGCCCAGCGACAGGCCGCATTGCGCGCAATAGCCGGCGGCCGCGCCATTCTTGTGCTCGCAGCGCGGGCAGCGGGCGCCGCCAAAACCAAACAGTTGGAACATGTGTGACTCCTGAAGATAGTGTTATTGCGCGCGAGCACTGCGACGTCGATTCTAGCAGCACCGCCAGGCGCATGCGGCGTGATACGCCAGCCGTGCGCATTGGTGCAGTTATAAATGATGCCATAGAGCAATCACCCGCATAGCGCAGGATACAGGGCTGTTTCGCCCTCAATTCAATCGGATCGCCTGCGCGCGCATTTCAGCGCCCTTTTTTTGCCGTTGATGCCGCAAAAACCACGGCCGGTCGCAAGCCGATGGCGGCCTGACGGGCAGTTGGCTAAAGTTCATCCCATACCAACCCGCCACCCGAAAGGACACATCATGAAAACCCTGAAAAACCTGGAAGCCGCCTTCACCGTCGCCGTCGCCATCGCTTGCGCCGCCAGCTATGCCAGCTTCGTGCAAACGCCTGCAACGACCGATCACGCTGCACAGGCCAGCGCCACCATGCATGTGGTGACCGTGACGGCCAAGCGCATGACAGCCGAGGAAAAACAGCTGTCGCTGCTGGAAGAGCGCCAGGCCGTGCAAAGCAGCCGCGTCGCCACCGCCAGCCTGTGAGCGCGGCATGACGTCCCCGTGCCCTGGCGCTATCGAACCGCGCCAGGCCGCACAGCACAGATGTATCCCGTTCTGAAACACGGCGGCACAGCTTTGTGTCAGTTGTAATAAGTTAATTCAGACACGCCAACGCCGTTCGCAAGTCGCTATAGTCCATTTCACGCAATCACCGAAATGGAGACGGAAATGAAACCAATCGCACTCTACGCAGCAGCCATGCTGGCCATCAGCACCGCAGCCTTCCTGCCTGCACAGGCCATGGCGCAAAACCAGGTCGGCGTCCGCATTGTCGTCAACGACGCTCCTCCCCCACCACGATTCGAAAGCGTGCCGCAAGCCCGGCGCGGCTATGTCTGGGCGCCAGGCTACTGGAACTGGGATGGCCGCCGCCATGTCTGGAACAATGGCGAATGGCTGCGCGAACGCAGCGGCAACCAGTACCGCCGTGCCGAGTGGGTACAAGAGAACAACCGCTGGCGCCTGGACCGTGGCGGCTGGGTCACCGTAGCACAGCCGGTACGCTATGACGAGATCCGCATCGCCCCGCCGCCGCCGCGCCGCGAAGCGATCCCGCATCCGCGGCGCGGCTATGTCTGGGCGCCCGGCCACTGGGAATGGCGCGCACAGCGCTACGACTGGACGCCAGGCGTGTGGATCGCCGAACGTCCCGGCTATGTCTATTCGGCGCCTAGCTGGAACCAGCGCGACGGCCGCTGGCAGATGGAGCAAGGCCGCTGGGCGCAGCGTGGCCCGAATGGCGACCGTGACCACGACGGCATCCCGAACCGCCACGACAACAACGATGGCCGGGGCCGCGACCGCGATGGCGACGGCGTGCCCAACCGCGACGATCACCGTCCGAACGATCCGCGCCGCTATTAATTTGTAGCGGGCGTGATGCAAAGGCCACCGCATGCGGTGGCCTTTGTCATCTTCCGGTCATGTAACTGGCCCATAATCGCGCGACGATCATTTATCTGTGCGGGACATAATCACGATGGCGATGGAAACTGCCGGCTTTACCTATGGCTCGGACACCTCGGGCCTGGTCTGGGGCTTCCTGTTTGGCCGCCACCCACAGCCGCTGGCACTGGACTCCGATGCGGCGCTGGCCTGGATGGCGCCGGGCGCGCAGCGCCTGCCGAACGAATTCGTCTGGCTGCATTTCAACCTGTCGCATGCGGCCAGCGAAAAATGGCTGCATGCGCACACGCGCCTGGCCGACGAATTCTATGAAACGCTGCATCAGGGCTCGCGCTCGACACGCATCGAACAGGCGGAAAACACCCTGATCGCGGTGGTCAACGATGTGCTGCACAATTTCACGTTCGAGGCGTCCGATATTTCCACCATGTGGGCCAGCGTGGCGCAGGACCTGGTGATCACGGCGCGCCGCGCGCCGCTGCAGTCGATCGAACGCCTGCGCCAGGCCGTCATCAAGAACCATGAGCCGATCCGCTCGTCGGTGGAATTGCTGGTGCACCTGCTGCGCGACCAGGCCGACGTGCTGGTCAACATCGTGCGCGGTGCCGTGGCGCGCGTCGACGATATCGAAGACCATCTGCTGGCCGGACGGCTGGTACCGAAGCGCGAAGACCTGGGCGCGATGCGGCGCGTGCTGGTGCGGCTGCAGCGCCTGCTGGCGCCCGAACCGGCGGCCCTGTTCCGCCTGCTGCAGCGCCCGCCTGCCTGGGTGTCGGAGCTGGACAGCCTGGAACTGCGCCAGTCGACCGAGGAATTTTCGGTGGTCCTGAGCGACATGTCGTCGCTGCAGGAACGCATCAAGCTGCTGCAGGAAGAAATCGCCGCGCGCGTGAATGAAGAAAATGGCCGCAGCCTGTATGTGCTGACCATCGTGACGGTGCTGGCGCTGCCGATCAATATCATTGCCGGCATGCTGGGCATGAATGTGGGCGGCATCCCGCTGGCCCAGCATCCGCACGGTTTTCTGATCATCGCCGCCATCATCGTGACATTTACGGTGGTGGCCGGATGGCTGGTGGTGCGGATGCAGAAAAACAGTTGAGCTTTACCTGTGAAACTCTCCGGCCCGCTCGGGCTGGTACACCAGTTCCTCGATCTTGACGTTCACCACGCCGCCCGGCATCGGCCAGGCCATGCTGTCGCCGACGGACAGGCCCAGCAGCGCGCTGCCGACCGGCGCCAGCACGGAGATGCGGTCCGCCTGGCCCTCGACATCCTTCGGATACACGAGCGTCAGGACAAATTCGTCCCGGTTCTCGACCGTGAAGCGCACGGTCGAATTCATCGTCACCACGGTCGGCGGGATTTCCTGTGGTTCGAGCACGTCGGCGCGGCCCAGCTCCTGCAGCAAGGCTGCCTTGTCCGGCGACAGATTATTTCCCAGTGCGTACAGCAATGCTTCCAGTCGTTCCAGGTCTTGTGACGACAAAATAATTTTTGGTTTCTGTTCCAAGATATCCTCGCTGATTTACAGGTGCTCCACGCGCCATTCAATGCGACAGGCGCGCACAAGCAGGCGGGCAAGAAAAGCCGGCCATTATCGAGTGGATTATGGACGAACTCGGCGGACAAGGCCAGCCTGTTTGCACAGGACGCATTAAAAATTATTGGAATCAATGACTTAACAAACAGAGGCAATAAAAATTCGAGGCGCCGCATAAAACTTCATGTTGCTGTCGAGAATTTACCATTGCTCCCGATTTTTATTCACGAAATGAATGGGAGAAAATTGGCGCTGCAATCAAGAGCAGGAAAAAAAGGCTTAAAATCTGCCATGTCCTATTATGGCAAAGACATGCCTGTATTTTTTCCCGCACGGCGCCCTTATTTCGCTATCCCGGACTTCTGCCGGGTCACGCCGGCCACAGAAAAGTGTTCGCTGCACTGTACTTTCATGCGGTGAAATGACAATATATCGGCCTTGACAATACGTTGAGAGTTCCGGCTCACTTCGGTTTTTACCAGACTGGAACGACAAGCATGGCAGGGCAAGACGCGAACACACGAGGCGCCGCATGAGGCCGGCAAGCATGGGAGGCATGATGGAAAGGCTGGCGCTGCCATCGGCGCACATGCGCGGTGACAGGGTGGCGCGTTTCAACCTGCTGGCCGCCACCGCGCTGGTGGCCTGTACCTGCCTGGCGCTGGTGCTGTTCCAGTTCCATGCGCTGCGCACTGCGCTGCAGCACAACCTGGAAGTGCAGGCCGCCATGCTGGCGCCGGCAGCGGTCGAGGCCCTGCGCCTGCAGGATCGCGCGGCCGCCGACCAGGTACTGGCGCCGCTGGCGGCGGCGCCGACCATCGAGCAGGCGCTGCTCTACACCCCCTACGGCACGCCGTTTGCCCGCTTTGCGCGCAACGCCGGCGATAGCGCGCCAGCCGCGCCGGTCAACGGCATGCAGTTTGCATGGCAGGCAGGCAACGCCACCCTGCTCTCGTCCCTGCCTGGCGGCGGCGCGCTGCTGCTGCGCACCAGCCTGGCACCGCTGTACCACAGCCTGGCGCAGTCGGCCATCTTTACGGTGCTGGTCAGCCTGGCCGCGTTCGGCGTGGCCGTGCTGATGGTGCGCCGCACGCGCCACGCCGCGCAGCAGGCGGAGAGCCATCTGCATTACCTGGCGCATGTGGACCCCGTCACCCAGTTGCCGAACCGGCATGAATTCAACGACGCGATGGCGTATGCGCTGGCGCGCGCCGACCGCCAGGACAGCAGCGTGGGCCTGCTGCTGCTGGACCTCGACAACTTCAAGGTCATCAACGACACCCTGGGCCACCATTGCGGCGACCAGCTGCTCAAGCTGGTGGCGCAGCGCCTGGCGGCCGTGCTGCGTACCACCGATGTGATCTGCCGCATCGGCGGCGACGAGTTCGTGGTGATCGTCGAGCCGGCCGACGACGCGTCCGAAATGGCCAGCGTGGCGCGCAAGATCCTGGCCGAACTGGCCGAGCCGTTCGCGCTGGAAGGCCACCAGCTGTACATGAGCGCCAGTATCGGCGTGAGCCTGTACCCGTTCGATGCGCAGGACGTGGCCACCCTGACGCGCAATGCCGACACGGCCATGTACCACGCCAAGCACCAGGGCAAGAACCGCTATGCCGTATTCGAAGCCGAAATGGAGCAGCGCGCCCAGCGCCGCCTGCGCATGGAGGCCAACCTGCGCCGCGCGTTGCAGAACGACGAACTGTATCTGCACTACCAGCCGCAGATCGACCTGGGCAGCGGACGCATTGTCGGCGTCGAAGCGCTGCTGCGCTGGAACTGCCACGAGATGGGGCCACTCAATCCCGCCGAATTCATTCCGGTGGCCGAGGAAAGCGGCGTGATCGTGGAACTGGGACGCTGGGTGCTGCAATGCGCCTGCCGCCAGGCGGCCGTCTGGTGCAAGGCGGGCCTGCTCGATTCGCTGGAACATGTGGCGGTCAACCTGTCGGCCAGCCAGGTGCGCGAGCCGGGCCTGATGGACGATATCCGCGCCATTCTGCACGAAACGCAGCTGCCACGGGGGCTGCTGGAACTGGAAATCACCGAGGGCGTCATGATGGACAATGTGCCGGCCAACGTGGAACTGATGCGGCGATTGCAGGAAACCGGCATCCACCTGTCGATCGATGATTTCGGCACCGGCTACTCGTCGATGTCCTACCTGAAGCGCCTGCCGATCGACCAGCTGAAAATCGACCGCAGCTTCGTGCACGACCTGCCCGGCGAAGGCGAAGCCATCGTCACGGCCATCATCGCGATGGCGCACAGCCTGAAACTGAAAGTGGTGGCCGAAGGCGTGGAAACGCCGCAGCAGGTGGAATTTTTGCGCAGCGCCGGCTGCGACAATGTACAGGGATTTTACTTTGCGCGGCCGATGACGGCGGCGCAGCTGACGGCCCTGCTGCTCGAGCGCAGGGACTGGAGCAGCAGGACGGTGATGACGGTTTGATGCTTGACGCGAACAATGACGTCGGATTATGCGCTGCGCGCTAAGCCGACCTACGGCGTAATCCAACATCCGCATCGCGCCAGGCGCAGGCCGGATTAGCGTAATCCGACACCACCACATCATCAAGATGCAGGCCGGATCAGCGGGCCGCAGGCTCGCGTAATCCGACACCATCACCATCAAGCCAATTTCGCCGAATGCTCGCGCGTGGCGTGGAATTTCAATTTCGGCCAGCGCTCTTCGGTCAGGCGCAGATTCACGCCCGACGTGGCCAGGTAGGCCATGTTGCCGGCCGCGTCATACGCCACGTTGTGGCCCAGCGCATTTTCAAAGTCCTGCAGGATGCGCTTGTCGTCGCAGCTGACCCAGCGCGCGCTGCTGATGCTGGTGCCTTCGAACACGGCATCGACGCCATACTCGTTCAGCAAACGGCTGGCGACCACTTCGAACTGCAGCACGCCGACCGCGCCCAGTACCAGCTCGCCGCCCTGCACCGGCTTGAAGACCTGCACCGCGCCTTCTTCGCCCAACTGCTGCAGGCCCTTGTGCAGCTGCTTGATCTTCAGCGGATTGCGGATGCGCACCGAGCGGAAGAAGTCCGGCGCGAAGTACGGAATGCCGGTAAAGGTCAGCAGCTCGCCTTCCGAAAAACTGTCGCCGATCTGCATGTTGCCGTGGTTCGGCAGGCCGATGATGTCGCCCGCGTACGCCTCTTCCACCTGTTCGCGCGAGGAGGCCATGAAGGTCACCACGTTCGACACCTTGATCTCGCGGCCCAGGCGCAGGTGCTTGACCTTCATGCCGCGCTCGAAACGTCCCGAGCACACGCGCAGGAAAGCGATGCGGTCGCGGTGGGCCGGGTCCATGTTTGCCTGGATCTTGAAGACGAAACCGGTAAACGGCTGCTCGGACGGCGCCACCGAGCGCACGGTCGCGTCGCGTTCGCGCGGGGCCGGCGCCCAGTCGACCAGCGCGGACAGAATCTCGCGCACGCCGAAGTTGTTGATGGCCGAACCGAAGAACACCGGCGTCTGCACGCCGGACAAAAACTCTTCCAGATTGAACGGGTTCGAGGCGCCATGCACCAGTTCCACTTCCATGCGCAGCTGGTCCATCTCGAGCGGGAACATCTCCTGCAGGCGCGGATTGTCGATGCCCTTGATGATCTCGAAGGCGCCGTCGGCCTTTTCCTCGCCGGCCTTGAACAGCATGATCTCGTCGTTCAGCAGGTGGTACACGCCGCGGAAGTTCTTGCCCATGCCGATCGGCCAGGTGACGGGGGCGCACTGGATCTTCAGCACCGATTCGAGTTCGTCGAGCAGGTCGAGCGGATCGCGCGTCTCGCGGTCCATCTTGTTCATGAAGGTGACGATCGGCGTGTTGCGCATGCGGCATACGGCCAGCAGCTTGATCGTCTGCGCTTCCACGCCCTTGGCCGCATCGATCACCATCAGCGCCGAGTCGACCGCCGTCAGCACGCGGTAGGTGTCTTCCGAGAAGTCCTGGTGGCCCGGGGTGTCGAGCAGGTTGACGACGTGGTCGCGGAATTCGAACTGCATGACCGAGGACGCGACGGAAATGCCGCGCTGCTTCTCGATTTCCATCCAGTCCGAGGTCGCATGGCGGCCCGATTTACGGGCCTTCACGGTACCTGCCATCTGGATCGCGCCCGAGAACAGCAGCAGTTTTTCCGTCAGCGTGGTCTTACCCGCATCCGGGTGGGAAATGATGCCGAACGTGCGGCGGCGCTGCACTTCGCGCGCGATCACGGCGGGCGCCTTGCTGCTTGCCGAGGCTGCCGCGGATTGCTCTGCGCCGTCCTTGACTTCGGTGGAATCGGGGGTGTTGATGTCGTTCTCGTTGGCCATATTGGTGACCATAATATGGCCCTCGCAAAAAACCCTCGATTTTACAGAAGGAACGCCCTTCCGTGTGAACTGTTCCACTCTGGCGGAAGGGAAAAAACGGCGTGCCGTCAAGCCAGGCGAGTGCTGCTCGATATTGCACACGGTTAATTAACGCTTGGCGGTATCACAAAATCTCGCGCAATGTCGCAAGAATGACTGTCAACAGAACGGCCGTAGGACTAGGACTACAACATCGCCTCAAATGAGACTACAAAGCGGCGACTGCTAATCTTATGTTCGCCAATTACATAAGCTCTTAAAGTAGCTACATCGCGATCTGCACTGCGCGGCGGACTGAAAAGACAGTTCCCCCTGATGTGGCAGACGCACTCCGATGTAAAAAAGCCTGCGAGGAAGAATATGAACACCACTCAACTGAACGCACCAGTCCAAAAGAACACGATGCTGCCACACGCCATGCCTGCGGCCGGACGGGAAATCAAGCTTGGGTCGCGTATCAGCCTGAGCAGCGCACAACAGAACGAATTGCTGGCTGCCCTGCCCCGCGCCGCACTCGAGTCGCTGTTCGAACACCTGGAACTGGTGGAACTGCCTTTCGGCAAAGAGCTGTACGCTTACGGCAACAGCCTGGAATACACCTACTTCCCGACCACCGCAATCGTCTCGCTGCTGTACGTGATGGAAGACGGCGCCACCACCGAGATCGCCGTGGTCGGCCATGAAGGCGTGGTGGGCGTGTCGCTGGTTGCCGGCGAGCGCGCCATGTGCACCGCTGTCGTGCAAAGCGCCGGTTACGGCTACCGCCTGAAAACGCAAAGCCTGCGTGAAGCGTTCAACCAGGGTGGGGCGCTGCCACAGCTGCTGATGCGCTACACCAATGCCCTGTTCGCCCAGATGGCGCAGAACGCCGTCGGTGGCCGTCACAGCTCGATCGAACAGAAGCTGTGCCGCTGGCTGCTCGACCGCCTGGACCGCTCGCCATCGAACGAATTGAAAGTCACGCAAGAGCTGATCTCGATCATGCTGGGCGTGCGCCGCGAAAGCATCACGGCTGCTGCCGGCAAGCTGCAGGATGAAGGCCTGATCCACTACCGCCGCGGCAATATCACGGTGCTGGACCGCGCTGGCCTGGAAGAATATGCCGGCGAATGCTACAAGGTTGCCAAGACCGAATACGACCGCCTGCTGCGCGACGTCGCGCGCTGCTGATCAACGCCGCAAAACCCACGCAGTACCCAGTTAGCAAAATGGCCGGACATGCATGCATGTCCGGCCATTTCCATTGGGGCGGCAGATTCAGACGGCTTCTTCTTCCGGTTCTTCCGCACTCATGGGCAGGGGAATCAGCGCTTCCACGCAGGTGCCACGGCCACCAGGCCCCGGCTTGACGGTCAAGGTACCACCCAGCAACAGGGCACGCTCGCGCATGCCCAGCAGGCCATGCGACATCGGCTTTTGCAGCGCATCTTCGACAATCCCGACGCCATCGTCGATCACGCGCAGCACCAGCCCCGTTTCATTGCGCTTCAGGCTGACCGTGACCACGGCGGCGCTGGCGTATTTCATGATATTGGTCAGCGACTCCTGCACGATACGGAACAGCGCGATGGTCAGCGTGGCCTCGCGGTTATCGACCTGGATATCGACGTCGGTTTCGCAGCGAACCGAACTCATACGCGCAAAATCCTCGCAATAGCTTTCGATCGCCGCGCACAGCCCGAGATTGTCCAGCAGGCTGGGACGCAGGTCTTCGACGATGCGGCGCTTCAGCTCCACCGTTTCCAGCAAGGTCGCCTTGGCGCGGCGCAATTGCGCGGCCAGCTCGGGCTGCGTATGCGCCAGCTGCTGGGTGACGGCGCCCAGGTCCATGCTGATGGCGGTCAGGTTGGCGCCCAGCTCATCATGCAGCTCGCGCGCCAGGCGCGCCTTTTCCACTTCATTGACGCTGATCAGGTGGCGCGACAGCACGGACAGTTGTTCGGTACGCTTGGCGACCGTCGATTCCAGCGTGTCATTCGCGTTTTTCAGGGCGAACTCCACCGCGGCGCGGTTGAGGAAGCTGCGCCGCACCAGCCGGTAAAACATGATCAGGACAATGATGGCCAGGCCGTTGATGCCGATGCCCAGCATGACGGCCTTTTGGTATTCGCGGTAAAAGGCGGCGCTGCCGGCCGCCAGCGCCTCATTCTGCTCGCGCACCATGATCACCACCTGCAGGCGGATCTCGTCCATGGTGGCGCGCTCATCGCTGACACGGGCAATATTGACGATATCGGCCAGCCCGCCCTGCTTGTACACATTGATCGACTCGTCGAGCGTGGTCATCTTGCGGCGGATCAGGGTTTTGAGCTGGGCCAGGTTTTTCAGCTGGCTTGGACTGCCTGCGAGCAGGGTCTGCAATTCATGCAGCTCCTTGTCGATTTCGGAGGTAGCTGTGCGCGACGGCCCCAGGTAGGTATCGGCGTTGGAAATGAAATAGCCGCGCAAGCTGCTTTCCGCGTCGAGCACCAGCACGTTCAGATATTGCAGGCGATCAGCCACCTTGGCGCTTTGCGTCAGCAAGGCATTGGTGCTCTTGAGCGTTTCCAGGTTATGGGAGAGGCTGAAACCATTGAGCACCAGCAGCAAGGCGCAGGTGACACAAAGGATCGTCTTGTACAAAGGCAGGCGGTGATTCGGCGCCGGTTCGACAGTGAAATACATCCTGGTGTGCATCCTTAGCAAGGTTCAGCGCGGCAGAGAACGCCAGCGCCGGGCAATTATAACCCCGCTACAAAGTGCCGCACCGCACGTCATCTGGCCACGCCATTTGGCCACGCCATCTGGCCACGCCATCTGGCCGGCAGGCAAGCTGGCGGCCATGCATGCATGGCCATACCGGCATGCATCAATCCAGAAGGTTGTTTTTCATGGCGTAATACGTGAGGTCGCTGTTCGACTGCAAGCCCATCTTTTCCATGATGCGGGTGCGGTAGGTACTGACCGTCTTGATGCTCAGCGACAGTGCCACGCCGATATCGGACACGGTGGCGCCACGCGCCAGGCGCAAAAAGACCTGGAACTCGCGGTCCGACAGTTCCGTGTGCAGCGCCGCATTGGTGTCGCGGTCGAACGACTGCGCCAGCAACTCGCCCACGGTCGAGCTGACATAGCGCCGGCCCTGGTAGACCGTGCGCACGGCTGTCATCAGCTCGTCCGCTTCGCATTCCTTGTTCAGATAGCCATTGGCGCCCATCTTGAACAGATTGAGTGCATATTGCTGGGCAGGATAGCCGCTCAGTATCAGCACGGGCAATTCCGGCTGGCCCTGGCGGATCGTGCGCAAAGTATCGATGCCGCTCTGGTCGGGCATGGCGATATCGAGCAACAGCACATCACATATTTCACGGCGGGCGATATCGAGCGCTTCACGCCCGGTACCGGCTTCCGCCACCACATTAAAATCGTCGGACGACGAAAAAATCTGCTTGAACCCAGCTCGTACTATTTGGTGATCATCACAAATGGCAACGCGTATCATTGTTTCCCCTTAAATTTTCCTGGCCTGGGAAAGACTACCGGCACCTCATGGCACCAGTTCAGCGTCACTAACAAAAACGCAACTTGAGCATTATATGTAAATTGCCAGCGCCGCACGCTACAAGACGTGCGTAACGCCATTTTAGTCAAAAAAACAGCGTTATTGAATAGCCCGATGCATATTGGCGCTATTCCTGCTTTAACAAGGCAAGAATGGCAATTAATTCTCCGCGTATCCAGCCCCGGTCCAGCTGCGCCTCCTGTGGCGCGGCTGGCAAGGCCGTCGCTACTGGCCGGTCATCCACTTCCACCTCGGGTGCGGCATGCATCGCACCTCGGCTGTCGAGCTTGTTGCGTGCCCCGCTGATGGTAAAACCCTGCTCGTACAGCAACTCGCGGATACGCCGTATCAGCAGCACCTCGTGGTGCTGGTAATAGCGGCGGTTGCCACGCCGTTTGACCGGCTTGAGCTGGGAAAATTCCTGCTCCCAGTAACGCAGCACATGGGGCTTGACGCCACACAGCTCGCTCACCTCGCCGATCGTGAAGTAGCGCTTGGCCGGGATGGGCGGCAAGGCGATCAACTCGGTCTTACTGATGCGCTCGTTCATCGCCGCTCACTCAGGCAGCACGCGCCAGTGGACTGGTCTCTTCGACCATGCTTTTCAGCTTCTGGCTGGCATGAAACGTCACCACGCGGCGCGCCGTGATGGGGATTTCCTCGCCGGTCTTCGGATTGCGGCCCGGGCGCTGCGGCTTGTCGCGCAGCTGGAAATTGCCAAAACCCGACAGCTTGACGGCCTCGCCGCGCTCGAGCGCATTGCGGATCTCGTCAAAGAAGGTCTCGACCATGTCTTTTGCTTCACGCTTGTTCAGGCCGACCTGTTCGAACAGCAGTTCGGCCAGTTCCGCCTTGGTCAAGGTGGGCAGATCTTTTTCCGCTTCCTGGCGCACTTTGGCAACCAGCATGGCCCGATGCAGATCGGCGGCCAATGCGGACTGCAGTACGGCGGAATCAACGTCGCTATTATTAATTTTCCTGCCCTGCCTTTTCTGTGCGCCCGCGCGCCGCATGGCGCACAGGATATTAACGATGACAATCAACGGCTGCCGTGCCGGCACACGCTGCGCCGGCAAGGCCTGCCGCTGTTTACGAACGCAGTTTCGCGTCGTGTCCCTGCTTGGCCGCTTCGATCAGCACGGTCATCAGACCGTCGACCACATCGTCCTGCAGGGTGTTTTGAGTATCTTGCAAGCTAATCCGGAAAGCAAGGCTTTTTTCATCCGCCTCCAGCCCTTTGCCGCGATATTCATCAAATAAAACAATGGCTTGCACGATACGCGCTGCCGGGCTGGCCTTGGCGGCTGCCTGGAAGGTATCGAGCAGATCCTGCGCCGCCACCGATTGTTTGACCAGCACCGCCAGATCGCGGCTGGCGCCCGGGAACTTGGAAATTTCCGTGTACACCGGCACCACGCGCCGGGTCAGCGCTTCGGCATCGACTTCGAACAGCACTGGCGCTTGCGGCAGGTCGTATTTCTGCATCCAGCGCGGATGGATTTCGCCGATAAAGCCGATCACCTTGCCATCGAGTTCCACATGGGCCGAACGGCCCGGATGCAGCGCCGGATGTTCCGCCTTGGTAAAGCGCAATACCTGCGGTGCGAACAGCGCTTCCAGGTCGGCCTTGAGGTCGAAGAAGTCGACCGTGCGGGCCGGCTGGCCCCACTGCTCGTCCGCCACCGGGCCATAGGCCATGGCAGCGACGCGTTTTGGCTGGGCGTAACCGGCTACCGACAGGGCGCCGTTCTGCACGCTGTCGTCGCGCTGGTAGATGGCGCCCACTTCGAAGATGCGCACGCGGCCCGTCTTGCGGTTCAGGTTGTAGCGCACATTGGCGATCAGGCTGCCGATCAGCGAGGAACGCATCACGCTCATCTGGCTGGCGATCGGGTTCTGCAATTTGATCGGATTCGTGTTGCCCGAGAAATCGCGCTCCCATGCGCTGTCGACAAAGCTCATGTTGACCACTTCCTGGAAACCCAGGTCGGCCAGTTCATGGCGCACGGCAAACAGCGAACGCGTGTTTTCCGGCGCGATCTGCATCACGTTGGCAGCCACCGGCGGCAAGGCCGGGATGTTCTCGAAGCCATACACGCGCGCCACTTCCTCGATCAGGTCTTCCTCGATCTCGATGTCGAACCGGTAGCTTGGCGAGGTGACGGAAAACACGCCGTCCGCCAGGGTGAACGGCAACGCCAGGCGGGTAAAGATGTCGGCAACCAGCTCGTCGGTAAGCGGCACGCCGATCACCTTCTGTGCGCGCGCCGTGCGCATCGATACGGGCGTGCGTTGCGGCAGGTTGACCACATGGTCGTCGACCGGGCCGACGGTGGTGTCCGGCGTGCCGCAGATTTCCACGATCAGCGACGTGATGCGCTCGATATGCTCGACCGTGGTGGCGAAATCGACGCCGCGCTCGAAGCGGTGCGCCGCATCGGTCGAGAAATTCAAACGGCGGGCGCGGCCCTGGATGGCGTTCGGCCACCAGAACGCCGCTTCCAGGTAGATGCTGTCGGTGTCGTCCGAAACCGAGCTGGCGTCGCCGCCCATGATGCCGGCCAGCGATTCGATCTCCTGCTCGTCGGCGATCACGCCGATCCAGTCGTCGACGGCCACCGTGTTGCCGTTCAACAGCTTGACGGATTCGCCCGCATTGCCCCAGCGCACGTCCAGGCCGCCGTGGATCCTGGCCAGGTCAAACACATGGCTCGGGCGGCCCAGTTCCAGCATCACGTAATTCGAAATATCGACCAGCGCCGACAGCGGACGCTGGCCGCTGCGCTCGAGACGCTGCTTCATCCAGTCCGGCGTGGCAGCCTTGGCGTTCAGGCCGCGGATCACGCGGCCCGTGAAACGGCCGCACAGGTCCGGCGCGCTCACCTTCACCGGCAGCACTTCGTCGCTCGATACGGGCACTTGATAGAACTGCGGTGCCGTCAGCGGCACGCCGGTCAGCGCCGACACTTCACGCGCCACGCCCAGCACCGACAGGCAGTCTGCCTTGTTCGGGGTCAGCTTGATGGTGAATTTCAGGTCGTTGAGAGCATAGTAATCGCGGAAATTCTGGCCGATCGGCGCGTCGTCAGGCAGCTCCATCAGGCCGGCGTTTTCTTCCGACAATTTCAGTTCGCGTGCCGAGCACAGCATGCCTTGCGACTCGACGCCGCGCAGCTGGCCGACCTTGATCTCGAACGGCTTGCCGTCGCTGCCTGGCGGCAGCACGGCGCCCGCCTTGGCGCATACCACGCGCAGGCCCGGGCGCACGTTGGGCGCGCCGCAGACGATGGTCAGCATGGCGCCGGTACCGACGTCGACCTTGCACACGTTCAGGCGGTCGGCGTTCGGATGTTTCTCCATCTCCAGCACCAGGCCCACCACCACGTTCGAGAACGGAGGCGCGACCGGATCGACGTCTTCGACTTCCAGACCGGACATGGTCAACAGATGGGCCAGTTCGTCCGAAGTCATCTTCGGATCGACCATGGTACGGAGCCAGTTTTCGGAAAATTGCATAATCAAGCCTTCAAAGGGTCTAAGCTCGCCGCGCGAGCACAACAGCGCTCAAGCGCGGCAAATCGTACGGAACAATGCTTTAGTTAAACTGCTTCAGGAAACGCAGGTCGCCTTCATAGAACAGGCGCAGGTCGTTGATGCCATAACGCAGCATCGTCAGGCGTTCCAGGCCGGAGCCGAAAGCAAAGCCGATGAATTTTTCGGGATCGAGGCCGAAGTTCTTCACCACGGTCGGATGCACCTGGCCGGCGCCCGACACTTCCAGCCAGCGGCCTTTCAGGGGGCCCGAACCGAACGCGATATCGATCTCGGCCGACGGTTCCGTGAACGGGAAGTATGACGGACGGAAGCGTACCTGCAGGTCGTCCGTTTCAAAGAAGGCCTTGACGAAGTTCAGGTACACGCCCTTCAGGTCGGCAAAGCTGATGTCTTCGGCGATCCACAGGCCTTCGACCTGGTGGAACATCGGCGAGTGCGTGGCATCGCTGTCGACGCGGTAGGTGCGGCCCGGCGCGATGACCTTGATCGGTGGCGTATGCGTGCGCGCATAGCGCACCTGCATCGGGCTGGTGTGCGTGCGCAGCAGCAGCGGCTTGCCGTCGGTGTCGTTGCCGTCGATATAAAACGTATCCTGCATGGAACGGGCCGGATGGTTTTCCGGGCTGTTCAGTGCCGTGAAGTTGGTCCAGTCGTTTTCGATTTCGGGGCCGTCGGCCACGTCGAAACCGATCGAGCGGAAGATTTCTTCGACCCGCTCCCAGCTGCGCATCACGGGATGGATGCCACCCGGCATGCGGCCACGGCCTGGCATGGTGACGTCGATCGCTTCGGCGTTCAGGCGGCCTTGCATCTGCGCATCGGCCAGTGCATCACGGCGCGCCGTCAGCGCGTCTTCGATCTGCACCTTGACGGCGTTGATCAGGGCGCCCTGCGCCTTGCGCGCGTCCGGGTCGAGCTTGCCCAGGCCCTTCATCATTTCGGTAATCTGGCCAGTCTTGCCCAGATAGCGGGCCTTGGCGTTTTCAAGTGCGGCAGCGTCTGCGGCGGCGATAAAGTCAGCCTGGGCCGAGACGACGAGTTCTTCTAGGGAGTTCATGCGGCTTTTCCTGTTTTGGAAATCAATCCTGGACCGGAGCCCAACAATCAAAAACGGAAACGGGGCATAGAGTTTTCACCCCTGCCCCGCTCTTTAAAACGTCATCCTACGGATAACGCTGTGCAATAACCGATGCTTACGCAGCGATTTTTGCCTTGACTGCATTGACAATCGCAGCGAACGCTGGCTTGTCCATCACAGCCATATCGGCCAGGACTTTACGGTCCAGTTCGATATTTGCTTTTTTCAGACCGTTCATGAATACGCTGTACGTCACGCCATGCTCACGGGAAGCAGCGTTGATACGAGCGATCCACAGGCGGCGGAAAACGCGTTTCTTGTTGCGGCGATCGCGGTATGCGTATTGGCCAGCGCGCATGACTGCTTGCTTGGCAACACGGTATACACGGCTGCGGCGACCACGGTAGCCTTTAGCTTGAACAAGAATCTTCTTATGACGGGCACGAGCTGTAACCCCACGTTTTACTCTAGGCATAGTAACTCCTTAAATTGAGTGTGAGATTAAGCAGTCGGCATCATGCGCATGACGGACGTGACGTCCGATGCGTTGATGTTACGGGTACCGCGCAACTGACGTTTGTTTTTGGTGGTTTTCTTGGTCAGGATGTGGCGTTTGAACGCGTGACCCGACTTGACTGTTCCACCTGGACGCACGCGAAAACGTTTTTTCGCGGAGCTTTTGGTCTTCATTTTAGGCATAGCAATCTGTCCTCTTACGGACAGCTCCATTTATAACAGGATTGCAGGTGGCAACACGACGCTGCGCTTAGATGCCTGCTTTCACATGTTGTGCAGCGGATGCGAGTCCACTACAGTCTGAACGGCCCGGACATTGCTGGCCGGGCCGCTCAAGATTCTGCCTGGAACCGGGCCTGGCGCCAATTGGCGCAACCGGCATCGGTTCACAGAAAAACGCTATTGTATCTTACTTTTTCTTCTTCGGCGAAAGGACCATGATCATCTGGCGGCCTTCCATCTTCGGAAACTGCTCAACCTGGCCATACGGCTCCAGATCGGCCTTCAGACGCTCCAGCATGCGGAAGCCAATATCCTGGTGCGCCATCTCGCGACCGCGGAAACGCAAGGTGATCTTGGTCTTGTCGCCGTCTTCAAGGAACTTGATGAGATTACGCAACTTGATATTGTAGTCACCATCATCAGTCCCCGGACGGAATTTGACTTCCTTCACGAGGATGATCTTTTGCTTCAATTTGGCTTCGTGAGCTTTCTTCTGCTCCGAATACTTGAATTTGCCGTAGTCCATCAAACGGCAAACCGGTGGCTGCGCGGTAGGCGCAATTTCCACCAGATCGACGTTTGCCTCTTCCGCCAGGCGGAAGGCTTCAGCCAAACTCACGATACCGAGTGGCTCGTTATCGACCCCGCTTAAACGCATTTCAGGGGCAGTGATTTCGCCATTGATGCGATGTGACTTGTCAGTAGCTATTGTAATTTCCTTTAAAAATCTGATAAAACGGTCGTGCAGCGAGTTTCCTCGTCAGGCCTTGGTGTCGACTTCATGTTTGAGTCGCTCTATCAGGGCATCGACGGACATGACGCCCAGATCGACATTGCCCCGCGCCCGCACGGCCACTGTATTGGCATCCCGCTCTTTGTCGCCCACCACCAAGATGTAAGGCAATTTTTGTACGGAATGTTCACGTATTTTATAGGTAATCTTCTCGTTACGCAAATCAGCCTGAACGCGGATGCCCGCCTTGCGTAGTTTTGTGGCCACTTCCTGCACATAATCGGCCTGCGCATCGGAAATATTCAGCACCGATACCTGCATCGGCGCCAGCCACAACGGCATCGCGCCGGCATAGTGTTCGATCAGGATGCCGATGAAACGTTCGAGCGAACCGACGATCGCGCGGTGCAGCATGATCGGCACCTGGCGCGTGTTGTCGATCGCCACATATTCGGCGCCCAGGCGGCCCGGCATCGACGGGTCGATCTGCACCGTGCCGACCTGCCATGCGCGGCCCAGGCTGTCTTTCAGGTGATACTCGATCTTCGGACCATAGAATGCGCCCTCGCCCGGCAATTCCGTCCACTCCACGCCACAGGCGCGCAGCGCCGAACGCAGCGATTCTTCCGCCTTGTCCCACGACTCTTCGGTGCCGATACGGCTGTCCGGACGCAAGGCCAGCTTGACGTCGATATTGGTAAAGCCGAAGGCCGTGTAGACATCCATCGCCTGCTGGTGGAAGGCCGTCACTTCGCCGGCGATCTGCTCTTCGGTACAGAAGATGTGGCCGTCATCCTGCGTAAAGCCGCGCACGCGCATCATGCCGTGCAAGGCGCCCGACGGTTCATTGCGGTGGCACTGGCCGAACTCGCCGTAGCGCAATGGCAGGTCGCGGTAGCTGCGCATGCTGTTGTTGTAGATCTGCACGTGACCGGGACAGTTCATTGGCTTGAGCGCATACGAGCGGTTTTCCGACTCGGTGATGAACATGTTTTCGCGGTAGTTGTCCCAGTGGCCGGTTTTTTCCCACAGGCCACGGTCGAGAATCTGCGGCGCCTTCACTTCCTGGTAGCCGTTGACCTGGTACACATTGCGCATGTATTGCTCGACCTGCTGCCAGATCGACCAGCCTTTCGGGTGCCAGAAGATCAGGCCCGGCGCTTCTTCCTGGAAGTGGAAGAAATCGAGCTGCTTGCCCAGCTTGCGGTGATCGCGCTTTTCCGCTTCTTCCAGGTTGTGCAGGTACAGTTCCTGGTCTTCCTTCTTGGCCCAGGCGGTGCCGTAGACGCGCTGCAGCATCTCGTTTTTCGAGTCGCCGCGCCAGTAGGCGCCGGCCAGCTTCATCAGCTTGAACACTTTCAGCTTGCCCGTCGACGGCACGTGCGGGCCGCGGCACAGATCGGTAAACGAGCCCTCCGAGTACAGCGACACTTCCTGGTCGGCCGGAATCGCGGCGATCAGTTCGGCCTTGTAGGCTTCGCCGATGCCGGCAAAATACGCGATCGCGTCATCGCGCGTGACGACCTTGCGCGTGACGCGCTCGTCCTTCTTGGCCAGTTCGGCCATTTTCTTTTCGATCGCCACCAGGTCTTCCGGTGTAAACGGACGCTTGTAGGCGAAGTCGTAGTAGAAGCCGTTGTCGATCACCGGGCCGATGGTCACCTGCGCATCCGGGAACAATTCCTTGACGGCATGCGCCAGCAAGTGGGCGGTCGAATGGCGGATCACGTCCAGCCCGTCGGCGTCCTTGTCCGTGATGATAGCCAGTTCCGCATCCTGCTCAATCAGATACGACGTATCGACCAGCTTGCCGTCGACCTTGCCGGCCAGCGCGGCCTTGGCAAGACCCGTACCAATATTGGCCGCAACCTGGGCCACGGTGACCGGGCCGTCAAATTGACGGGCGGAACCATCGGGAAGTCGGATTGTAAGCATATTGATCTCCATGTCGGCGCTGGCGCCAGGTAAAACTGCAATGTGTAGGTGAATGAAATACTGAAAGGAAAACGCAGACGAAAAAAAACGCGGACTAGCCGCGTTTTTTACTTTTTCAAGACAAAGCAAATCCGATCGACTAGCGTCACTCCCAAAGCTTGGTAGTAGTTCGCGGTGTCATAACCGGTTTACCCTTTCTTGATTACTGCATTCTGGTGGGCGGTGAGGAATTCGA
>NZ_DAMAGB010000017.1:0-52641 GCF_031995485.1 Janthinobacterium sp. | reverse complement strand
ATCCCCGACCCCTTGGATGTCGACCAAGTATTCTAACCAGCTGAACTAACCGCCCGTAAAACTTTTTTATCGACCACTTGCTGCGTGATCACCTGCCAAATACTGCACTTGCCAAATTCTGGTGGGCGGTGAGGAATTCGAATCCCCGACCCCTTGGATGTCGACCAAGTATTCTAACCAGCTGAACTAACCGCCCCGAAGACCAGCATTATAGAGAGGCTTTTCGAGAATGACAAGGGCTGTTTTACAGGAAACTTTAACATTCTCCGGGCGTCAGCCAGTTTTGGGCGGCGGCATCACGGCAGGCACGCAATGCCGTTAAAATCGCCGCATGAACTCTACCCTATTAGACTGGCTGAAAACCCTGAGCCGCATTTGCGGTTTTGAAACGGCCGACTCGTTTCCGCCCGGCCACCCGTACGCGCGAACGCGCTGGGAAGCGGCCTATTTCGATATCGCCTCGGATGTGAAGCCGGACGAGATCGAACGGCGCCTGTGCGCAGCGATTGCCAATACGCCCAGCGTATTTGCGTATATCGTCAATCCCACGCCGCGCATGCAGCGCGCCTTGCTCAATGTCATCCACGAACGGCTGCGCCGCCAGCCCGGAGTGGGCGCCACCGACCTGATCCTGTTACTGATCCATGCCTATGCCAGCCCGCATATCACCGAAGTGGTACCGGGCCTGCGCCAGCTGATCCACGATACCGAACACGAACAGACCAATCTGCGCGCGCACGCCATCCTGGAACTCTTGACAGCCACGCCGCGCGGGCTCGACGTGATCGATATGCCGCGTTAGCGGTGATTGGCCGGCACGAAGCGCGCCCGCAAGTACATGAACGGCGTTTCCACCAGTGCATACAACAGCCAGCCCGTGCCGATGCTCATGGCGATCATGATCGCCAGCGCCGGCAAGCCATCGAGCGCATAGCCGTGGCGCTGCAGCACGGGAGCGAGCAGCATGCACAGCTGCTTGTGCAGCAGGTAGATCGCGTACGACCATAGCGCCAGGCTGGCCGCACCGGGTACGCGCAGTCTATATAAGGCACTGCCGGGACTCATGGCGGCCACCAGCAGCAGGCTGAAGCTCATGGCCAGCGCCGGATAGCCGAGCACGGTGACCCAGTAGTCGAAGTGATGGTGGTAGAACAGCGCCAGCATCAGCCCTGCCCCGGCCAGGCCGGCCAGCAGGCTGCGGTTGCCATGCGAGGTGATGCGCGACCACGCGGCAAGATGATAATTCTTCAGCAGCGCCAGCGCCACGCCCGCTACCAGCTCGTCGAAGCGGCACCACGAGGCATAGTAGATATATTTGTAGTAGCCCATGCCACCCCGCGGCAGGTGCACGTATTCCTCCCACAGATACGCGCGTACCAGCATGCCGGCGGCAAAACTGGCGGCCACCGCGATCCACGCCCAGACCAAGGAACGGCGGCAGGCAGCTATCAACAGCGCCACGGCCGGCAACAGCACATAGAACTGTTCTTCCACGCACAGCGACCAGGCATGCGAAAAGGCCGTGCCTGGCGTCAGGTTGATATTCTGCGTAAAGGTGAGGAACTTCCAGACTGGCAGCAGCGCAAAGTCGCCGCGAAATGCCGGCCACAGGTAATACAGCGCCAGCACGAAGTAGAAGTTCGGCAAGGTACGCAGGAAGCGGCGCGCATAGAAGCGTGGCAGGGAAAAGCCGTGCTCGCTGCGCATGGCCGCGAAAATCTGGTTGCCGATCAGATAGCCGCTGAGCGCAAAGAACAGGTCGACGCCGGTCCAGCCCACCTGCCCCCAGAAACCGAAGGCGCCGGGCGTGACAAACAATTCATAGTGATTGGTAAATACCAGCACGATGGCCAGCGCGCGCAGGGTGTCGAGGCCATACAGGCGGGCAGTCAGGGGAGAACCGGTCATGAAGAATCGCAACAAAAGCCAACAATGGCGCCGATCATGCCATGCGCAGGCGCCGCCTGCCCACATTTTTCAGCGGCCGCTGCCGTGATTGCCGCTAAAATATGGCGACCCGTTTTTTCTCCATAGGATGACCATGAGCAGCGCACTCCACTTCAGATCCATCAACTATACGGGCCAGGGCAGCGGCCCGCGCCTGATCGTTACCGGCGCCGTGCACGGCAATGAAACCTGCGGCACCAAGGGCATACAGCGCGTGATGGCGGACATCGACAGCGGCGCGCTGGCCATCCTGGCTGGCAGCGTGACGTTCGTGCCGGTCACCAATCCGCTGGCCTATGCCAAGGGCGTGCGCAGCGGTGACCGCAACCTGAACCGCAACCTGTTCCCGAACGACAATCCGCAGGATTTCGAAGACCGCATCGCCAACTGGCTGTGCCCGCTGCTGGGCCAGCATGACGTGCTGCTGGACTTGCACTCGTTCAATGCCGACAGCCAGCCCTTCGTGATGGTCGGCCCGCGCAACAACGACGGCCCGCTGCAGCCGTTCCAGCATGAGGACAAGGAACGGGCCCTGGCGCGCCGCCTGGGCGTGCGCCGCTTTGTCGATGGCTGGCTGCAAACCTATGGCGCCGGCGTGCAGCGCCGCCTGGGCAGCAGCGACCAGGTCGGCATGGTCTTGCGCTATGGCGTGGGCACCACTGAATACATGCGCTCGACGGGCGGCTATGCGCTGACCCTGGAATGCGGGCAGCATGCGGACCCGGCCGCGCCAGACGTGGCCTACCGCGCCATCATGAATACGCTGGCATTCCTGGGTTTGATCGATGCGCCGCAGCCGCAGCCGATTGCGGACGCGGACATGGAAGCGCTGAACATGGTGGTGGTGCACGACAAGCTTGCTGCCGGCGACCGCTTCATCAAGACCTGGTCCAGCTTTGACAAGGTCGCGCAAGGCGAGCAGATCGGCGTGCGCGCGAACGGCACGCCGGTGACGGCCGAGTTTGACGCGTATATCCTGTTCCCGGATGTCAACGCAGCGGCCAATGCCGAGTGGTATTACCTGGCGCGCGTCAGCCCGTCGTTTTAATGCCCGACCGACTTTGAAAACAAGTTAATGACGAGCACGCCGGCAATAATCAGCCCCAGGCCGATCAGCGCCGGCGCATCGAGGCTCTGCTTGAACCAGAACCAGCCGACGGCAGAGATCAGCACGATGCCGACGCCCGACCAGATCGCATATACAATGCCGGTCGGAATGACTTTCAGGGTCAGCGACAAACACCAGAACGCGATGCCATAGCCGATCACCGTGATCACGCTGGGCCACAAACGGCTGAATCCTTCGGACGCCTTCAGTGCGCTGGTGGCAATCACTTCGGCAACGATGGCGACCGCCAGGTAACAATAAGTCATGGCCAGGCTCATGCAGGCGTCCTTGAAGAATATTTAGTGCGGGCTGAGAAATTTCAGGCCCAGAATACCGAACACGATCAGCGCGATGCAGGTGATGCGCGCCGCGCTGGCCGGCTCGCCGAGCACCATCATGCCGAAAATGGCCGTGCCGACCGTGCCGATGCCGGTCCAGACCGCATAGGCGGTTCCAAGCGGCAAATTGCGCAGGGCCAGGCCCAGCATCAGAATGCTGCCCAGCATGGCGGCCAGTGTCAATGCGGACGGCAGCAAGCGGGTAAAGCCCGCGCTGTATTTCAGGCCGATGGCCCAGCCCACTTCCAGCAAACCGGCCAATACCAAGATAAACCACGACATGTTTTTTCTCCCGAGGGTGGCAGGGTCGTCCCCGCCATGCAGCCCCATCATCGAGCGGGGTCGTCCCCACAGGAGCAAAAAATGAGGTAGCAGTATAGCACCGGCTAGTATTGTTGCTCTATGCAAAAAAATCCCGTCGCCGGCCGGCTTGCCCGATAATCAATCTTTTATCATCCAGGAGACACCATGCTGATATTGGCCCAGATCGTTACCGCCCTGATCCTGCTGCTGCACGTGTATATCGTGCTGCTTGAAACCGTGCTGTTCGACAGCCGCGGGCGCAGGGCCTTTGCGCTCAGCAAGGAAAAGGCCGAGATCGTGCGCCCCGCCATGTCCAACCAGGGCTGCTATAACGGCTTCCTGGTGGCGGCACTGGCCGTGGGCTTTCTGCATCCCGACGCCGCGATTGCCCATGCGTTCACCATGTATGGCCTGGCCTGCATCGCCGTGGCCGGCATCTGGGGCGCGGCCACCGTCAAGAAAAGCATTTTGTACCTGCAGACCGTGCCGGCCGTGATCGCCCTGCTGCTGCACCATTTCGCCTGATATTTCGCGGGAACTCAAGCGGCCGCACGCGCGGCCAGCAGGCTTTTTATTTATATCGTAATATGACGATATTGAAATCCGAAAGACCCGATACATTATGGACATCGACGCCATCCACAAGGCGCTGGCCAACCCCGTACGGCGGCAGATACTGCAATGGCTGAAAGAGCCCGAACAGCATTTCAGCGAACAGGAGTTGCCGCTCGATATGGGCGTGTGCGCCGGCCTGATCGACCGCCGGCTGGGCCTGTCGCAGTCGACCGTCTCGGCCCACCTGGCCACCTTGCAAAAAGCGGGACTGGTGTCGACCAGAAAAGTCGGGCAATGGACTTTTTTCAAGCGTGACGAAGCGGCCATCCAGGCGTTTCTCGAGCAATTGCAGCAAGGTTTGTAATCCCATCCACCGCAGCGACACTGCCTACCGGCACTCAACAAGGAAAATACCATGACCACTCTGTTCGACCCGATTACCATCGGCAGCCTGCAACTGAAGAACCGCATCATCATGGCGCCGCTGACGCGTTCGCGCGCCAACAATCCGGGCCGCGTGCCGAACGACCTGATGGTCGAATACTACGTCCAGCGCGCCTCCGCCGGCCTGATCATCTCGGAAGCGACGGCCGTCACGCCACAGGGCGTGGGCTATGCCGATACGCCCGGCATCTGGTCCGATGAGCAGGTCGCGGGCTGGAAAAAGATCACCGATGCGGTGCACGCCGCAGGCGGCAAGATCGTGCTGCAGCTGTGGCACGTGGGCCGCATCTCGGCGCCGCTGTTCCTGGATGGCGACCTGCCGGTGGCGCCGAGCGCCATCAAGCCCGAAGGCCATGTCAGCCTGGTGCGTCCGAAACAGGAATACGTGACGCCGCGCGCCCTCGACACGGAAGAAATCCCGGGCATCGTCGCGGCCTACCGCAAGGGTGCGGAAAACGCGAAAAAGGCCGGTTTTGACGGCGTGGAAGTGCACGGCGCCAATGGCTACCTGCTCGACCAGTTCCTGCAGGACGGCACCAATCATCGCACCGACAATTATGGCGGCCCGATCGAGAACCGCGCGCGCCTGATGCTGGAAGTGACCGACGCCTGCATCGAGGTATGGGGCGCCGACAAGGTCGGCATGCACCTGGCGCCGCGCCGCGATTCGCACGACATGAGCGATTCCACCCCGCGCGAGACCTTCGGCTACGTGGCGCGCGAGCTGGGCAAGCGCGGCATCGCGTTTATCTGCGCCCGCGAAGCGCTGGGCGACGACCGTTTGGGGCCGTACCTGAAAGAGCAGTTCGGCGGCGTGTATATCGCCAACGAAAAAATGGACAAGGCCGCCGCCCAGGCGTTGCTGGACAAGGGCGAAGCGGATGCGGTGGCGTTTGGCCTGTGGTTTATCGCCAACCCCGACCTGCCGATCCGCCTGCGCCAGGACGCGCCGCTCAATCCGCTCGACGCCGACACGCTGTACGCGCCAGCCGCCGCCGGCTATACCGACTACCCTGCCCTCGCCTGATTTCGCGGGCCGCAGTCGCAGCCAAGATACGCCAGGCCGGCCCTGCAGTTGCCGGCCTGGCGCAACCTTCAGAAGGTCATCGGCAGCCGGACCGACAGCGATACATCGGGCGTATCGCGCGTCAGGCCGGCGCCAACCGAAATGTTCAGGGTCCGGTCCTTGGCAAGCCGGTACGAATAGCCCATCAATAAAGTACCCAGCTGGGTGCGTACTGCGCCAGGCACGACGACGCCATTCTGGCGCGTGCGGCCGATGGTGCTGTGATCGTAACCCAGGCTCAGCGAAGCTTTTTCATTGAGTGCCAGGCCCATGCCAAAGTTTACGCCAAAGATCTTGCCCGGTTCGACCGTGCCCAGCGGCTCGCGCACACCGTCGCGCAGCAGCCGGCTGACATCATGCCGCTTGAAACTGTGCAGATAGCTGATGCTGCCAAAGAACACGGCCGGGTCCGATGGGAACAGCCAGGTCAGGCTCGGCTGCAGCGAATAAAAGCCTGAGCCGGTAGGCAGGTCGAGCGGCAAGCCGGTGCCGGTGGCATTCTCGCCGATGCAGCGACGCGTGCAATCGGTCACGACGCTGAATGGATCGCGCCCCGTGCGCGACTTGAAACGCAGGCCCGCCACATAATACGATTTGTCCGCACCGCCATCGTTCAGCTGGTAGCGGGCAGCGAGCTCCACATCGCCGAGCGCCTTGCCGCTGGTATCGAACACCCGCTCCACGGCGGTGCCCGTAAACAGTTCGCGGCTGACCGTGGAATCGGAACGGTAGACGTAGGGAATGCGCGCCTCGACTTCGAAACGGTTGGTAAGTCCCGTGCGCCCCGTCAGAGCGGCCGTGAAGGTGTTGCGCTTGACCTCGCGCACATCAATCAGCCCGATCAGCAAGGCAGGAATGATGGTATAGCCGACCAGCGCCACGCGGTTGCTCGACGAATAACCGAACTGGGCGGATGGCTCCAGCACATATTTGCGTCTGGGCGTCAGCACGCCGGGCTGCTCGAAAATGGGCGCCACTTCCGGCGGCCGGCTGTCGCGCCCGGGTGGACGGCCCACCGCCACCGGTCCCGGTCCCGGTGTCGATGGCGGTGCGCCGGGCGCTTCCGGCTGCCGCTGGGCCTGGGTTGCTGCGGCCTGCGCAGCAACCCCTGGCCCAGCCGGTGCAGGCACAACCGGCGCGGCAGGGTTCTGGCCGGCGGCGTCCTGCAAACCCAGGCCGCGCTGCGCCTCCAGCCATGCATTGTCGACTGGCGCACTGTCGGGCAATGCTCCCTGCAGCGTGTCGATGCGCCGCTGCTGTGCCTGCACGGAGCCGCGCAGCACGTCGAGCAGGCGGCGCTGCTCGGCCAGCTGGGCCTTCATGTCGTCGAGCTGCCGCAGCAGTGCCTGTTCGCCGGGAGATGCATTTTGCTGGCCATGCGCCGCCGCGCTCAACAGCAGCGCCGAGGCGCCGACAGATCCCAATCGCAATAAATAAAGATGGCCCATCGTTTCTCCTGACGTGAACGCACTACCACTTGTGCGTGATGGCCGCTGGCTTAGCGGGAACCGGCTGCGCTGCCCAGTGATTGCTGCAAGGTATCCTGGAAATTTGCCATTTTCAGCAGTTCCAGGCTATTGACGCTGGTATGAACGATGGTTTGCGTACGCAACACCTGGTCATTCAAGGTATTCTGGATAACGGTGCCGGCCATCGTCTGCTCGAGCGCGCCGGGCAGAAATACATTGCCAGCGCCGTTCTGCAGGACATTCATCGACGCCACCGCAGCGCGCGCCAGGATCGCTTCCTCGACGCTCAGGCGTGCCACGTCGGCAATCATGAACGAGGCGCTGGACACCACGTTGCCATTGACGCTGACCAGGCGCTCGACGCCCAGTGACAGGTTCAGCCCGCCAGGCATCTCGAATCCGCCGCGCGCCTCTTCCAGCATCGCATCGCCGACAGGCACCCAGCCAGCCTGCGGCACGGCAGCAGCGGGCAGCATCGCCGCAAGCGAGCCCAGGCAAACTGCAGCGACAGACACAATTCGTTTGTTCATGCCTACTCCCTGTTCATGTTTCACTGGCGCCCGCCCGGCACCGCTAGAAGCCGCCCGCTTCATGCTTGGGCAGGGTTACCATATCCAGTCCACCACGGCCGATCGCTTGCGCCAGAGGTGCCGCCGGCGACACGCGCCAGTCGTCGGCATCGTTGAAATGAGCCGCCTGCATTTGCCCGCTGGCGGCGGCCGCGCCGGGGCCGCTGGTCCGGCCATGTATCACGAACAGCAGCTGGTTTTGCCAGATGGCATCGAAACTGGTACGCGGCATGGCACGCGTGCCGCTGGCTGGGTCGCCGATCAGCACGCGGCCGGCACTCAAGCCCTTGACGATGACGAAATGCCGGTAGCCGCGTTCAGCCACCAGCACGATGGCGGGAAAGCGTGCCTCGGCGAGCTTGTCCAAGGGTAGTTGAAATCCATCGGCGACAAAGCCGCGCGCCGCAAGAAAGCGTTTGATATCGAGCAAGGAGAAGCCCTCGCGGCGTATTTTCTGCCGGTCGCCGCGCATAAACATTTGCTCAAAAACAAATCGTTCCGTCACGGGATCGTTGTAATGGTGTGTCAACAAGGTGGCGACCGCAGCCGAGCCGCAGCTGAAATCATACTGCTGGTGCAAGGTGCGCTGGAAGCGCGCCTCGCGCATGCTGACGACAGGCAGGTTGAACCGCGCGCCAGCGAGGGCCGCAATTTCCGTGGCCTGCACCGCGGGCCACGCACAGCCGAGCGCACCAGCCAGTATCAGCCATGCGTGGATGCGCAGGCGGTGAGTCGATGGCATCATGGCTAGCGCATCTGCAGATGGATGATGGTGGCGTTCTGTATCAGGACGTTGGCGCCTGAATTCTGGATCACGATCGGAATGCCGGATGCGTTGGCGAACGCCCCGCCATCGATGGTATTGGCGCCCGTGTTGACATAGGCGGCCGAATTGCCAGTGACAAAACCGTTCAGCTTGGCTTCGTTGGTAATGGTGTCCGTTCCGCCACGCTGCTGGTCGAGCTCCTGTTCGCCGGACTGCAGGCCAAATGTGCCGGTATCGATCCATGCCGTCGCCAACGGCATCATGTCCGTGAGCGATGCCGGCGCAGCGGCAACCGTTACGCCACGGACAGGCTCGGCAAAAACGGACATCGCCAACTGGCCCTGCCCGGCCAGGGCCGCTGACGACAGGCAAACGAGACCGGCAAAGGAAAGTGGGTGCAAGGAAAGTCGCATGCTGTTACTCCTTGTTATGACTTGCGACGCTCCGCCGCAGCGCTGCCGAGGCGGAGCTTATCTACCTGAAACATCGGATGCTCAGGTGTTTATTGCCCCACTGCCAGATTGGCCTGCACCGTCACGCTTTGCTGAATCAGCGAGGAGATACCGCTGTTCTGGCTGATGACCAGCAGGCCGGCCGCCGACTGCGCCGTACCGGTCATGGTGTTGGACATGTCGAAGGTCCCCGCGTCCACGGTAACCGTGCCGCCCGCGCCGCCGGTGCCGCCTTCTCCCGCGCCGCCGGTCCCGGTGCCGGCCGTATTGGTGCCGCCGTCGCCCCCTGCGCCACCGGTATTGCTGCCGCCGCCAGCGCCACCGGCGCCGCCATTGCCTGCCGTGGCGCTACCGTTGGTTGGCGAGCCGTTGCTGGCGCTGCCATTGCTGGCGTCGCCGCCCGCCGCTCCTGCGCCAGCGGTGTTTTGCGCCGTGCCGGTGCTGCCGCCGGCGCCGCCGGTTGCACCGTCAGCACCATTGCCGCCGGTGCTGGTGCCCGCGGCGCCCGCGCCGCCTGCGCCCGCCGTGCCGCCTGTCGCCGTGGCGCCAGAGCCTGCCGTGGTGCTCGCCGTGGCGCCTGCCCCGCCATCGCCCGAGGTACCGGCGCCGCCTGCCGCACCGGCGCCCGCCGTGTCGGTACCGCCGGCGCCCGCCGTGCCGGTGGCGCCTGCACCGCCCGTCACCGTACCGCCGCTGGCGGTGGCGTCGCCCGACGTGCCATCGCCGGCGCCGCTCAGCGCGCCCGTGTGGCCATTGCTGGCCGCGCCGCCCGCACCACCGATGCCGCCGCCACCGCCGGCCGCGCCGGAGCTGGCACCGCCGGCGCCACCGCTGGCGCCGGTACCGGCGCCGCTGCTGCCGCCAGAACCGCCTGCCGCATAGCCGGTGTCACCGCCGCGCCCGCCCGTGGCATCGCCAACCGCACCGCCCTGGCCACCGGCGCCGCCATTGACGGCACCGCCAGATGCGCCGGCACCACCGGCACCGCCAGCGCCACCGGCGCCTGCCGGACCACTGACCGCATCCTGGGCATAGCCGCCGGCGCCGCCCGCGCCGGCCGTGCTGGCGCCGACCGAGGCAGGACCATTGGTGGCGCTGCCGTTGGTGGCGTTGCCACCGATGGCGCCGCTGGCGCCCGCACCGCCGGTGGAGGCGCCACCGAGGCCGCCCGCCCCGGAGGCCGTGCCGCCCTGTGCCGTGCCGCCCACGCCGCCATTGCCGGTACCGCCATTGGTATTGCCGTTATTGGTGGCATAGTTGCCGATATTGCTGACGGTATTGCCCGAGACCGTGCCGCTGAGCTCACTGGACGCCGTGGCGGTCGAGGTATTGAAGGCGTTGGTCAGGGTGGCAGTACTGGTTGCGCCATTGTTGGCCGCAGCCGAACCCAGGGCACTGGCCGAGGCTTCGCCGGTACTGTTGTTCTGGTTGGTACTCTTGTCGTTGTTTTGATCGGAGGAATTGTCCTGCGTCGCACTGGAGTTGTCATAAGCGGCAGGTCCGGCACCCGATTGGGTCGATGCATTGCTGGCCGTCTGGGTGCCATAGACATCGTTGGCCACGGTCGTGCCTTTTTCTTGCGCGTGGGCGCTGAGGCCGAAGGCCAGCGCTATCGCGGCTGCGAGGAGAGTTTTTTTCATTGCAGTTCCCTATTTGAAGTTGATCTGGAGGCTGGCGCCAAACTGTCACGGTCAGGCCAACGGTTGCAATGCAAACTTGGTGCCATGATGGCAACTCAAGTTCAAGTGATTGATCTGAAAGGAATTTTTCTCGGCGGATGGCGGTAGCGGGAGCAGCGAGCAACTGGCCCGGCGGCAGTAGCGATGGCGACTGTCTCGTTACTGTGACAGCAGCACGCTTGCCAGGCATGTTTTCCGCGTTGAAAATAGCTTGCCTAATCAATGGCTTGCAGAGAATTTCAAGCCATCGGCAAGGTGTCACAACTTTGTGACGAAGGGCTGCAAATGTGACAACGTGGTGACACTGTCCCTGCTACCATCTGTCACCAGGTCATACGGCAATGTCAAGTTTCTTGATGAGGCGATACAGCGTCATGCGCGATACGCCCAACTCGCGCGCCGCCTGGCTGATGTTCTGGCCCGACTTGGCCAGGCTGGCTTGCACGGCCTCGCGATCGGCACGCAGGCGCAAGCCATCGAGTCCGTCGACCGTGCGGTGCTGCGGCGCCAGGCCCAGGTCATGCGGGACGATCAGGCGCCCTTCGGCCATCACCATGGCACGCCGCACGCGGTTGATCAGCTCGCGCACATTGCCAGGCCAGCCATGTTCGACAATGGCTTGCGTGGCGGCGCTGCTGAACCCCTTGACCAGCGGTGCGCGCTCCGTCATGTAGGCGGAAAAAAAATGATGTGCGAGCAGCATCAGGTCTTCCTTGCGCTCGCGCAGGGGCGGCACGTCAAGCGCCAGCACGTTGAGCCGGTAATACAGATCTTCGCGGAAACTGCCTTGTTGTACTGCCCGCAGCAAATTCACATGCGACGCGGCAATGACACGCACATCGACCGCAATGCTGCGGGTGGCCCCCACGCGATGTATGGTTTTTTCCTGCAAGAAGCGCAGCAGATTGGTTTGCAATGGCAGCGGCAGATCGCCTATCTCGTCGAGAAAAATGGTGCCGCCAGCGGCCGACTCGATCAGGCCAGGCTTGTCGCGCGCGGCTCCGGTAAACGCGCCGCGCTCGTGGCCGAACAGTTCGGACTGCGCCAGGCCAGGAGGAATGGCGCCGCAATTGATCGGCACGAAAGGACCCTGCGCGCGCGGAGAATAGGCATGGATGGCCTGCGCCGTCAGTTCCTTGCCACTGCCCGATTCGCCCCAGATCAGCACGGGCGCGCTGGCGCCCGCAACCTTGCGGATCTGGCGGCGCAAGCGCCCGACAGCCTCGCCTTCGCCCTTCAGTCCCATGTCGGACTGCGGTGCCTCGGACGGCGCGGAATCGGCCATGATGCCCAGCGATGCCCAGCCGTGTGCATGGCCCAGCGTATGCTGGAGGCGCAGCGTATCGACCGGCAAGGTGTGATAGTCATAACAATGGTCGCGCACCAGACGCCGGCAGGCCGGTGTTTGCAAGATGCGCGGCGGAAATACACCGATCCAGTGCGTGGCCCAGTGCTGCTGCAGGAAGCTGTCGATCTGCTCCAGTCCATCGAGCGACGACATCAGCACGCCCACCATATATGCCCGGCTGCGCAAGGCGCGCGCTGCCGCCGCCAGCGACTTGACAACATGCACCTGCCAGCCCTTGCATGCCATGTCGAGGTCGCGCAAAAAATCCGAACCGCCCAAGTCTATATACAACAGCTGTTTTGCCAACATTCTGCCTCCATCGAACCTGTGATTCTGGTAAGACAACGGCCAGCGCAATTGGTGCGGCACGACCTGCTCGCATGCACTGAAAAACAACAGATGCAAGGGCTGCACAGTGGAGTCCGGCATGCTGCGCAAGCAAGGACAGGTGCGGCCGTGCTTGTCGGGGCCGCTTTACACGGATAGAATGCCTGCGCGGTTTTTTTGCTGTGTAGAAAGTGTCTGCGCCTGCCGCCCAAGCCCGAAACATCGACTTCAAGGACGGAGGACTTCCATGGAACAGCATTTTTTACAGCCTGACGATCTGCCCACCTGGCGCCGCCGCAGCGCCCTGCGCGTGCTGCGGCTGTTCGGCTGGCGCGTGCGCTTTCGCCCCCTGCCCGGCCCGCGCGGCATCGTGGTGGTATATCCGCATACCTCGAACTGGGATTTTCCGATCGGCCTGTTCGCCAAATGGGCGCTGGACCTGCCATTCCGCTGGCTGGCCAAGGACTCGCTGTTCCGTGGCCCGCTGGGCAAAGTGATGCGCTACCTCGGCGGCGAACCGGTCGACCGCAGCACCACCAGCGGCACCATCGAACGCCAGGCGCAGCGCATGCTGGCCGCCGACTGGTACTGGCTGGCCATTACGCCGGAAGCGACGCGCAGCTACCGCCCGAACTGGCGCAGCGGCTTCTATCACCTGGCGCTGGCGGCCAAAGTGCCGCTGCTGCTGGTGTATATCGATTACCCGAGCAAGGTGCTGGGCGTGGTCGATCATTTATATCTGACCGGCGACAGGGAGGCCGACATGGCGGCGATTGCCGCCGTGTATGCGGGACACCAGGGCCTGCATCCGGAAGATGCCGCCCCGATCGTGTTGTCGGACAAGCCGCCGCGTTAATTCATCCCCATCAGCACCAGCCCGGCCGCCGTCATGGCCGCGCCGGTCACGCGCACCACGCGTTCGGCCATCACCTGGCCGATCAGGCGCCCTGTCAGCAGCAGCACGCCGGATGCCAGCATGAAGCCGAACGCGGCCGAGGTGGCCGGCAGTTCCTGGCCGTGTGCATTGCCGTGCGCCAGCGCGAACAGGCCCACCAGGCCCATGCCCAGCCAGGCAGGCAGCGACAAGGCCAATGCGATCGCCATGCCGGTCAGCGCGACGGTGGCGGCGATACCCATTTCCAGTCCCGGCACGCCGAGGCCCGCCATGCCGGCCAGTGCACCCAGCAGCATCATGCCCAGAAAGATAGCTGGCTGCGCCAGGCCGCGCCGCTGCTGGCCGCCCCAGATGCCCACGCCCAGCATGGCCAGCAGATGGTCGATGCCGGTGAACGGATGGACCAGGCCGGTCAGGAAACCGGCCGCCTCGCCGTGGCCCGGGTGGGCCATGGCCGGCAGCGCCAGCAGGGAAAAAGCGGCCAGCACGGCCGTGTGTTTCAGATAGCGCTTGTTCATTGCATCTCCTTGCCTTGTTGGTCGAGCAAACCCTGCTCGCGGATAAAATCGATCACGGCCTGCACGCCGTCGCCGCTGCGCAGGTTGGTAAATACGAATGGCCGGCTGCCGCGCTGCTGTTTCGCGTCGCGCGCCATTACGTCCAGGTCTGCGCCCACGTGCGGCGCCAGGTCGGTCTTGTTGATGATCAGCAGGTCCGAGCGCGTGATGCCCGGGCCGCCCTTGCGCGGAATCTTTTCGCCGCCGGCCACGTCGATCACATAGATCGTCAGGTCCGACAGTTCCGGGCTGAAGGTGGCGGCCAGGTTATCGCCGCCCGACTCCACCAGGATCAGGTCGAGGTCGGGAAAATCGGCCTGCATGCGTGCGATCGCTTCCAGGTTGATCGAAGCGTCCTCGCGGATCGCCGTATGCGGACAGCCGCCCGTCTCCACGCCCATCAGCCGCTCGGCCGGCAAGGCGTCGGCGCGCAGCAGGATCTCCATGTCCTCCTTGGTGTAGATGTCATTGGTGATGACGGCCATGTCGTAGCGTTCGCGCATGCCCTTGCACAGCATTTCGCACAGGGCCGTCTTGCCCGAGCCGACCGGCCCGCCGATGCCCACGCGCAACGGATTGGAGGTTGTCGATGTCATGTTTTCTAGTCTCTCGTTAAAATTTGTTCAGGACCGGTACAGCCGGCTGTATTGCACCTCGTGCCGCATCGACAGCAGCGACAATCCCGGCGTCCAGTTGCCCATCTCGTCGTCCGCCAGTGTCTGCGCGGCGATGGCCGCCGTTTCCAGCTCGGCGCGCAGCGACAGCAGCAGGCGCTGGCCCGCCACCTGCCCCAGTGGCACCGATTTCACGCACACCAGCACCTGGTTTTCCGCCCACGCGAACAGCATCGCCAGCAGGGCTTCCTGGCGCGGAATGCCGAGCGCCGCCACCGCGCAGGCGTAGGCCGTGGGCAGCGCCACTTCATCCTGCGCTTGCAGCATGGCGATCAGCGGTCCGTCGGCCACACCGAGCTCCGCCAGCAATTTGGTCAGCGAATAACCCATCTGGATGGTTTCCGCGCGAAATTCCGCCGTGTCGCGCGAAGCGATAAAGCGCTCGCTCCACAGCCGCACGCGTTCAACGTCGTGCTGTTCGAACGCCTGCATCAGGCGCCAGCACAACGGCGCTTCCCAGCGCGCCACCACATTGACCAGCTGTGCGGCGATCCAGTGGCGGGCGGTGGCTGCGTCGCGCACCTGGCCGGTCTCCAGCGCCGCCTCCAGGCCTTGCGAATAGCTGTAGGCGCCAATCGGCAGCGCCGGGCTGGCAAACTGCAGCAGGTGCAGCAGGGACGCCGCCTGCATCAGGCGGCGTCGCCGGGACGGTGGATTTTCTGGCGCAGCGGCACCGGCGCCAGCAGATGCTGGCCGTGCTCGTGGTGGCCGTGGCCGCCGCCATACGCGCCCGCCTCCGGCTCGAACGGCGCGCTTTCTTCCGTCACGCTGGCCTGCAGCCCCTCCAGCATTTCCTTCAGTACCGGGTCCTTGCGGATGCGCAGGAAGCCGTCGCCCACCTGCGCCTGCGTGTGCCGGTTCCCCAGGTGAAAAGCGCAGCGCAGCAGGGTGTGCGCGTCCGCGCAGCGCACCAGATAGGTCGGCTCGCGCGCGGCGACGATCTGCACCACGCGCCCGTCCGGCCCCGTCATCAGTTCGCCGTCGCGCAGCACCGTGCCGCGCACGGTGAATACGGCCGCTTCCTCGCCGGTGGACAGGGTGGCACGCAGCCGGCATTTTTCGCGCTGGTCGTACGGCAGCACCAGTTGTGCTATCACGGCGTGACCGTCAGTGGCCGCCAGTTTGGTATGCAAAGTCAGCATAAGTCTCCTGCTCAGAATAGAAAATAACGCTGCGCCATCGGCAGGCTGCTCGCCGCTTCGCACACCAGCAGCTGGCCGTCGGCGCGCACGGCGTAGGTCTCGGGATCGACTTCCATCTGCGGCGTGGCGCCGTTATGGATCATGTCGTGCTTGCGCAGGCCGCGCATGTTTTTTACCGCAATCACCGATTTGTTGAGCTTCAACTGATGCGCGATATCGAGGTCGTACGCCGCCTGCGAGACAAACGTGAACGATTTTTTCAGGCCGCCGCCAAAGGCGCCGAACATCATGCGGTAGTGCACCGGCTGCGGCGTGGGGATCGACGCGTTCGGGTCGCCCATCTGCGCCGCCGCGATCATGCCGCCCTTTAAAATCATCGACGGCTTGACGCCGAAAAAAGCCGGCTTCCACAGCACGATATCGGCGATCTTGCCCGCTTCCAGCGAGCCCACCACGTGCGAGATGCCGTGCGTGATGGCCGGGTTGATGGTGTACTTGGCGATATAGCGCTTGACGCGGAAGTTGTCGTTGCGCGAGCTGTCCGGCGACAGCGATCCGCGCTGCACCTTCATCTTGTGCGCCGTTTGCCAGGTGCGCATGATCACCTCGCCCACGCGGCCCATGGCCTGCGAGTCGGACGACATCATCGAGATCGCGCCCAGGTCGTGCAGGATATCCTCGGCGGCGATCGTCTCGCGGCGGATGCGCGACTCGGCAAACGCCACGTCTTCGGCGATCGCCGGGTCCAGGTGATGGCAGACCATCAGCATGTCCAGGTGTTCGTCGAGCGTGTTGACGGTGAATGGGCGGGTCGGATTGGTCGACGATGGCAGCACATTCGATTGACCGACGGCGGCAATAATGTCCGGCGCATGGCCGCCGCCCGCCCCTTCCGTATGAAAGGTATGGATGGTGCGGTCCTTGAAGGCGGCCAGCGTATGCTCGAGAAATCCCCCTTCGTTGAGGGTGTCGCTGTGCAGCGCCACCTGGATATCCATGCGGTCGGCCACCGACAGGCAGTTGTCGATGGCGGCCGGCGTGCTGCCCCAGTCTTCATGCAGTTTGAGGCCGATGGCGCCGGCGCGCACCTGTTCTTCCAGCGGTGTCGGCAGGCTCACGTTGCCTTTGCCCATGAAGCCCAGGTTCATCGGAAACGCGTCGGCCGCCGCCAGCATGGCGTTCAGATGCCACGGTCCCGGCGTGCAGGTGGTGGCGGCCGTGCCGACCGCCGGCCCGGTGCCACCGCCAAGCATGGTGGTCACGCCGCTCATTAGCGCCTCCTCGATCTGCTGCGGGCAGATAAAGTGGATGTGCGTGTCGACGCCGCCGGCCGTGACGATCATGCCTTCGCCGGCGATGATTTCGGTGGCGCCGCCGATGGCCAGCGTCACGCCGGGCTGGATGTCCGGGTTGCCGGCCTTGCCGATGCCGAAGATCAGGCCGTTCTTCAGGCCGATATCGGCTTTCACGATGCCCCAGTGATCGACGATCACGGCGTTGGTGATGACGGTGTCCATCACCTCGGCCGCATTGCGCTGCGACTGGCCCATGCCGTCGCGGATCACCTTGCCGCCGCCGAACTTCACCTCTTCGCCGTAAATGGCGTAATCGTGTTCGATCTCGATGAACAGTTCCGTATCGGCCAGGCGGATGCGGTCACCCGTGGTGGGACCGAACATCTCGGCATACGCGCTGCGGGGAATACTGGCCATCTCATTCCTTTCCGGGTGGAGTGTCTTTCAATTCGCCCATGACTTCGCCGTTGAAGCCGAATACCTTGCGTTCGCCCGCCAGCGCCACCAGTTCCACGGTGCGCTGCTGGCCCGGCTCGAAGCGCACGGCGGTGCCGGCGGCGATATTGAGGCGCATGCCATAGGCGCGCCAGCGCTCGAAGGCGAGCGCCGGGTTGACTTCGAAAAAATGAAAATGCGAGCCGACCTGTATCGGCCGGTCGCCACGGTTGGCGACCACCACGGTTGCCGTGGTACGGCCCGCATTGAGGCTGATCTCGCCTTCTTCCAATCTGTATTCGCCTGGGATCATGTCCGGCTCCTGTCAAAATGTGTTGGTAGCTAGCAGTGTGAAACTACGGTATCGGGTTATGCACGGTGACGAGCTTGCTGCCATCGGGGAACGTCGCCTCGACCTGAATGTCGGGGATCATTTCGGGTATGCCTTCCATCACGTCGTCGCGCGTCAGGATCTGCGCGCCGTCCGACATCAGCTGGGCCACCGACTTGCCGTCGCGCGCGCCTTCCATGATGGCCGCGCTGATCAGCGCCACCGCTTCCGGATAATTGAGTTTCAGGCCGCGCGCCAGGCGCCGCTCGGCCAGCAGCGAAGCGGTAAAAATGAGCAGCTTGTCTTTTTCGCGGGGTGTCAGATCCATGTTTTTCCTTGTCGTATTCAGGTATTCCAGATGCGGGGGATGACGGCCGCGCGACCCAGCAAGGCCGGCCGCAGCAGCTGCCAGGCCGCGACCATCACGCGGCGCGCCGCCTCGCTGTCGCTGCACAGCAATCGCACCACCAGCACCGTTTTCATTTGGGTCGCGCCGAACTGTGCGCCATCGGGCACGGCAAGCTCGCGCAGCGCCGCCAGCACCGCGGCCGGCAGCGCTGCGCCGACCGCGATCAGGGTGGCGCACACGCTGTGGCCGGCCATGCCCAGTGCGCTGTGCATCAGGGGGCCATCGGCGGCCAGCATGCCCTGCTCCCACCACAGCAGCTTGCCGCCGCGGCGGATCTGCGTATGCTGGCTGATGCTGCCGCTGTTAAACGTTTCGCCCGAGGCGCTGCGGCCCAGGCAGATGATATCGAGGCCGATATAGCTGGCGTCCTGCGCCAGCTCCACCTCATGGCGCAGGCGCACGCAGGCCTGGTCGAAGAAAATGCTTTCCTGCGGCATCCACTCAATGGAGGCGCCGGCGCCCGCGCGCAGCACCACATGCTGGCCGGAGACGTGGCCGTTGGCGCGGTACCACTTGGCCGCGCCGGGCGACGTCAGGAATGCACGTGCGCCGTCGCCGACGTCGGCATCGACATGCAGCTGGTCGCCGCCGACCACGCCGCCGGGGGGATGCACAATGATGGCGTGGCAGACCGCCTCGCCTTCCGGATACAGCGGCTTTTGCACGCGCAGCGGGCCGCTGTGGCGGCGTTTGAGCAGGCGCGAGACGCCGCCATGCAGGGCAAAGCCCAGCGTCAGCTGCGCCTGCCATGCCCCATGGCAGGGCTCGGCAACGGTCGAAGTAACGGCGGTGGTGCAGTCGGGCATGGCAGGTGCTTGAGTGGGCTGGTCAACAAGCCTTGTCAAAGCACGATGCATGCCAATGCCGGGAGCGTCAGCGGCGAAGCAAGGGTGAGAATGGCGCACCACCGTGCAGCAGATGCACCACCGTGGTGCGCATGCTGCACGGTGGCGCCGGCAAGCGCCGACGGCGCGTGGTTTTCAGCTGGCGATATAGGCGGCCAGTTCATCGGGCGCGCCGCTCGGAAACGCCTGCTGCAGGTAGGCCAGGAAGGCCGAGACGCGTGCGCTGAGCAAGCGGCGCGATGGGTACAGCGCCCACAGCGCGGTCTCGGGGCCGTCGATGTCGCCCCAGCTGACCAGGGTGCCGGCGGCCAGGTCATGGCTGACCAGCGACAAGGGCAGCTGCGCGGCGCCGACGCCCAGCCGCACCGCATCGCGCACCATGAACAGCGACGCCAGGCACAGCACCGGCTCGACCTCGATGACCGCCTTGCCGGCTGGCGTCAGCACATTCCAGGCGGCGCGCTCACGGCGTGTGCCACGCATGACGGCCGGCACGGCATGCCCGGCGCCGGGTGCTGCCAGGCCGGGCGGCGCCACCACCAGCAGCCGGTCACGCAGGAAGATGCGGCCGACCAGGTTTTCATCGGCTGCGGGATTGACTCTGATCACCAGGTCGTAAGCCTCCTCGACCATGTCGACCGGCCGGTCTTCGGTCGTCACCTCCAGCCTGACCTCGGGATATTGCAGCGCAAAGCCCGCCGCCAGTTTGCCCATCGCTGCCTGCGAGAACAGCATTGGCGCGCTGATCCGCAGCCGGCCGCGCGGACGGGTGCCGCCCTGGGCAATGGCGCCGGCCGTCTCGTCGATCTCATTGAGCAGGACACTGGTGCGTTGGTGCAGGGCCTTGCCCTCCTCGGTGAGTTTCAGCACGCGCGCGCCGCGCTCGAACAGGCGCAGACCCAGGCTGCTTTCAAGCTCGACCACGCGGCGCGACAGCGTCGCCTTGGGCCGTCCGGTGGCACGCGCCGCGCGCCCCACGCCGCCGTGCCGGGCCACCAGATTGAAATCGACCAATGCCAGCAAATCCATATGTTCCACCTCCGAGACAGTATGTCCAAATATACTGGCTTTCGGCTCTTTGGTGGAATGATTATGATGAATCTGCTTTTTCAACCCCCCCAGGAGCAATATCATGACCATGCTTGTAACCGGTGCCACCGGCACCATCGGCCGCCACGTGATCGACCAGCTCGTCCAGCGCGGCGCCAGCGTACGCGCCCTCGTGCGCGATCCGGCCAGGGCGGATTTTCCGGCCGGCGTCGACGTCGTCAAAGGCGACCTGATGGATCCGGATTCACTGCGCGGCGCGTTCGCCGGCACCTCCGCCCTGTTTCTGCTCAATGCCGTGACACCGGACGAATTCACCCAGGCGCTGATTGCGCTGAACCTTGCAAGGGAAGCGGGAATCGAACACGTCGTCTACCTGTCCGTCCTCCACAGCGACCGCTACCTGAACGTGCCCCACTTCGCCGGCAAGTTCGGCGTCGAACGCATGCTCGAACAGATGGGCTTTTCCGCCACCATTCTGCGCCCGGCCTACTTCATGAACAACGAGCTGACGATACGGGACACCGTGCTGGCCTGCGGTGTCTACCCGATGCCGATCGGCGCCAGAGGGCTGGCCATGGTCGATCCGCGCGACATCGGCGAAATCGCCGCCATCGAACTGCTCCGCCGCGCCAACGCGGACGGCCCGCAGGCAATCGAACGCATCAACCTGGTCGGCCCGGACACGCTGACCGGCACCGATGCGGCCGCCATCTGGTCCGCGGTGCTGGGGCGCCCGATCGCGTATGCCGGCGACGACACGGCCGGCTTCGAGCAAAACCTGCGCAACGTCATGCCAGGCTGGATGGCCTACGACATGCGCCTGATGGCCGAACGCTTCCTCAGCGACGGCATGCTGCCGGAAGCCGGCGACGTGGCGCGCCTGACAACCATGCTGGGTCGGCCGCTGCGCAACTACCGCGATTACGTCGCCGCGATTGCCACCCAAACGACACCAGCCATTTGACGAGAAGGAGTGCCATCATGATCTGTTCGACAGCTACGGTGCCGGTCAATCCGGCAGGCGAAGTTCCCCTGACACGCGCCCAGGCATGGGCCGGGCTGGTCTGGAAAGCGCGCGATGCCCGCCTGTTCCTGCCGCCCGGGCTGTGCACGCGCTGCGACGTTGTCGAGGAAAGCGCAAGCCATATCGTGCGGGAAGCCACCATCGGCGGTGCCGACCTGCGTGAAATCATCAGTTTCGACGCCGGCAGCAAGGTGTCCTTCTTCCAGGCGGCGGGACCGAGCGAAGGCGTGATCGTCAATGAGTTGTTCGAGGACGCCGCCGGCGCGCTGCAACTGAAGTTCTATTGCTACACCGGCTTGCGCGGCAAGCAGCCGAACGGCCCGGAAGAGCAGGCGGAACAGGCCTGGATGGACAGCGAGCAGGGCTACAAAACCGCCCTGCTGTCGACCCTGAACCGCACCCGGGCCCTGCTCGCCGAAGGCAAGCTGCAAGGCGAAGCAATCGCAGTGCCGTAGAGGGGCCTCATCAAAGCGCCAGCACCAGCTTTTTTCCCGCCGCGCGCGAACAGCAAGCCATCATCTTCACGCTGGCTTGCCGCTCGGAGTGTGTCAGGACCACGTCGCGGTGGTCGACCTGGCCTGCCAGCACCGGCACTTCGCACGAGCCGCACAGCCCCTCTTCGCAGTCGCTGCGCACCGCGACACCGGCCGCGCGCAGCGCCGCCAGCACGGTCTGGTCGGCCCTGACGCCGACGATCCTGCCCGAGTCGCGCAGTTCAAGCTCGAAGGCATGCTCTTGCGCGGGATCGAGCGCCGTCGCGGTGGCGACGAAATGCTCGGTTCTCAGGGCGTCGCCAGGCCAGGCCGCGCAGCAGTCCTGCAGTGCCTGCAGCATGCCCGCCGGGCCGCAGGCATAGATCTGCGTGCCCGGTTCGGGCTTGGCCAGCAATGCCGGCAAGTCGTTGCGCCGCCCTTCATCGCCGGCATGGACGTGCAGCCGTTCGCCATGCAACTGCGCCAGTTCGGCCAGAAAGGCCATGCTCTTGCGGCTGCGGCCGCTGTAATGCAGCTCGTAATCCATGCCGAGCGTCCGGGCCCTGCGCGCCATTGCGCCGATCGGCGTGATGCCGATGCCGCCGGCGATAAAGATCGCCTTGGACGCCGATTCGTCCATCCGAAAGTGATTGCGCGGGCTGCGGATATGGACCGTATCGCCGGCGCGCAGCTTGGCGTGGACCCAGGCCGAGCCGCCGCGCCCCTCCGGCTCGCACAGGACCGCGATCTCGAGCGCCGAGGTATCGTCCGGGTCGCCACAAAGGGAATACTGGCGTGTCAATCCCGGCGCGCCGCACTCGATATCGATATGCGCGCCCGGTGTCCAGCGTGGCAGCGCCGCGCCATCGAGCGCGGTGAAACGCAGCTTGACGACGCCTTCGGCAACCGGCGTCACGCTGGCCACCCGCACCGGGCGCGTGATCGCGTGGCGCGACGGCTCGCCGATACGGACCGGCACCCGCACGTCGAGCAGGGCCCGGTTCGCGCGTTCCGGATTGCGCGCCGGATCCCATTGCACATGCAAGTGCTCCGGGCCGCGGAACGAGGTATTGGGCACGTAGGAAAACGTCTGCTCGCTCAGCGTCATGTGCGGCAGGCGGCGCGTGAACTCCTCCAGGAAGATCTGCATTTCCATGCGCGCCAGGTTCTTGCCCATGCATTGATGCGAACCGTAGCCGAAGGTCAGGTGTTCGCCGGCGTTGTCGCGCCGGATGTCGAACAGGTCGGCGTCCGGGAAGTGGCGCTCGTCGTGGTTGGCCGACGAGGTGACGATCAGCAGCCTGGCGCCGGCCGGGATGTCGACGCCCTCGATGGTCACGTCCCTGGTGGCCAGGCGCCGCCAGGCCGCCACCGAGCCGTTGTGCCGCAAGCACTCGTCGACCGCGTTCGGAATCAGGCCCGGGTCGTCGCAGATCTCGCGCCATGCGCGTGGATGCTGCAGCAGCAGCTTCAACGCATTGGCGGTCGCATTGGCGGTGGTTTCGTGCGCCGCCACGATACCGGCCATCATCATCGAGTGCAGGTAGGAGTCGGTCACCACGTCCGGGTACCCGGCCTGCTTGCGGATGCCATATTTCATCCAGCCGGGACCGGAAGGATCGAGGCGCATCTTGGCGAGCACCTTGCCGGCGAACTGCCAGAACTTGCCTACCGCATGCGCCACCGCCACCTGCTCGTCCGGCCTGGGGCGGCCCCACGTATTGACGGTGTGGGCGATCGAATACTCGCGCAGGGTATCCATGTCCTCTTCGGGCACGCCGAGGAAATGCAGGGCGACGGTAAGCGGCACTTCCCACAGCATCTGGTCGACCAGGTCCGCCTTGCCGTCGTCGATGAAACGGTCGACATACTCGCGCGCGAGCTTGCGCACCAGCGGTTCATGCTGCGCCAGTTCCCCGGGAGTAAACGGGTCCATCAGCACGCGGCGGCGCGCCATGTGCGTCGGCTCGTCCTCGTTGACCAGGGTGCGGCCCATGCCATAGCTGTAGGAGGCCAGCACCGCGTTCGCCTCGTCGCCGGTCGGCGTGATTTTCTCCAGCGCGATCGACGCACTGAAGGCGATATTGTCGCGAAAGATGGCCTTGATGCTGTCGTACCGGGTGACCACCCAGTAGCCCATGGCCGGATTGTAGAACACCGGTTCCTGTTCGCGCGCCCAGCGCACGTATTCGGGCGGATCCTGCTGGTAACCGTCCGAGAACGGGTCGAAGTTCGCCGCCCGCGGGCTGACCGGATCGCCGTTGGGAGTTTGTCCGGCGGCGCCCGGGCCGTGGCCGAAAGGGCAGACCGCCGCACTGGGGCTGACAGTAGCGTTGCTCAAGATTGATCTCCTTGTCGTCCAAATTACTCCTTAATGCGTAATCGTACTACGCTATCCGTAATATTGACATGGCTTTTTTTGCTGCGCCGCAGCGGCCGCCATGCTCCGACTGGCGCTGCGGATCGGGCATAATGCGGTTTTATGACTTCGCGCCACGGCACATACATGAAGAACGAGTATCCCTTGTCCGAGACACCGGAACGGCGCCAGCGGGTGCAATCGGCCGAGATGGGCATGAGCGTGCTGAAGGCGCTGGCGCGCCTCGACGGCATGGCCAGCCTGACGGCGATTGCGGCCGAAGTCGGCGAAAGCACGGCCAAGGTGCACCGCTACATGTCCAGCCTGAGCCAGGAAGGCCTGGTTGCCCAGGACCCTGCCACCCAGCGCTATTACCTGGCCAGGGAAGCGATCCAGATCGGACTGGCGGCATTGCGCCAATGCCATCCGATCAGGCTGGGCGAAGGGTCGTTGCTGCGGCTCAGGGAAACCCTGCAAGTGACCTGTTTCCTGGCGGTGATGGGCAACAAGGGGCCGACCATCCTGCGTTTCGAAGAGCCGGGCTTGCCGGTCACGGTCAACGTCAGGGAGGGCTCGGTGCTGCCGGTGCTGTGGTCGGCCACCGGCCAGGTATTCCTCGGCTACCTGGACGATGCGCGCATGCGCCGGCAGGCCGAAGCCGAACTGGCCAGTGCAACGCCGGAACAGCGTGCCTCGCTGAGCGGCAGCGATCCCATCGCCCGCCTTCAGGCAACAGTACGCGCCGAGGGCAGCGCGGGCATCACCGATACCCTGCTGCGGGGTATCAGCGCCGTGTCCGCCCCCATCTTCGACCACGCGGGACGCGTCTGCGCAGTGCTGACGGCGCTCAATCCGGCCAGCATGTTCGATATCCGTCCGGGCGGCAAAGCCCGGCTGGCAGTCGTCAGGGAAGCGCGCGACATCAGCGCCGCGATGGGTTTCAAAGGGCCGGCCGGCAGCCCTTGAGCATAGCCGCGCTTACGTCGCGCAGAGCGGGCCGTGTTCACGCAGCAGCGCCGTGAAGGCCTCGACCGCCAGCGGCCGGCTGAAATAATAACCCTGCATTTCGTCGCAACCGTGGCGGCGCAGGAAATCGACCTGCTCGCGCGTTTCCACCCCCTCGGCGATCACCCGCATGTGCAGGTTGTGCGCCAGCGAGATGACCGACAGCGCGATCGCCGCGTCGCTGCTGCTGGTGGTGACATCGTCGACAAACGATTTGTCGATTTTCAGCACGTCGATCGGAAAACGCTTCAGGTAGCCCAGGCTGGAATAACCGGTGCCGAAGTCGTCGAGCGAGATGCTCACGCCAATGTCCTTCAGGCAGGTCAAGGCGGCGACCGCCTTGTCCGGGTCGCCCATCACCGTGCTTTCGGTGATTTCGATGCCGAGGCAGCCCGGCGCCAGGTCGTATTTGCGCAGGGTGGCCTCGACAAACGGCACCGTGCGGTCCTGCGCGAACTGCTTGCCCGACAGGTTGACGGCCACCTTGATGCTGCCCAGGCCCGCACCCTGCCAGGCGCGGATCTGCGCACAGACAGTGTCGAGCACCCATTCGCCGATCGCCGTGATCAGGCCATATTCCTCGGCCAGCGCGATGAACAGGTTGGGCGGCACCTTGCCCAGCACCGGATTGTCCCAGCGCAGCAAGGCTTCCGCGCCCAGCATGGCGCCCGTGCTCAGGCACATCTGCGGCTGGTAATGGACTTCGAATTCGCCGCGCGCGATCGCGCCGCGCAGCTGCTGCTGCATCGCCAGCCGGGCGCGGATATCGCTGCCCATGCGCTCGGTGAAAAACGCATAGTGGTCGCGGCCCATCTCCTTGGCGCGCACCAGGGCCGTATCGGCATGGCGCAGCAGGTCGTCAAGCGTGTCGCCATCGGCCGGGCACAGGGCGATGCCGATGCTGGTGGTCAGCGCCAGGTGCTCGCCGCCCACGTTCAGTTCTTCGCGCAGGCCGGCCAGGATGGTTTGCGCCAGCGCCATGGTGCGGCCCAGCAGCGCGTCGTCCTGCAGCAGGATCTGGAATTCGTCGCCGCCCTGGCGCGCCACGGTGTCGCCTTCGCCCACGCAGCTGGAGAGAAAGCGTGCCACCACCTGCAGCGCCTTGTCGCCGACCGCCTGGCCGTGCGAATCATTGATGTTCTTGAAGCGGTCCAGGTCCAGGCACATCAGCACCATCTGCTGGCCGTCGCGCGCAGCCGCCAGGCGCTGCTGCTCGAAGCGCTCGCGCACCAGCGCGCGGTTCGGCAAGCCCGTCAGCGCGTCATGCCAGGACAGGAAATCGATCAGGTGCTGCTCGGCCTTGCGCTCGCTGATGTCGAGGAACACGCCGATGTAGTTGATGATGGCGCCATCCGGGCCATTGACGGTGGTCGCGCTGAGCAGGCAGGGATAGCTGTCGCCGCTCTTGCGCCGGGTCTGCACCTCGCCCGACCAGCAGCCGCTGCTGCGCAGGCCCTGGTGCATCGCCTGGCAAGGCAGGTCGCTCTCGCCTGCGGCATGCAGGTCCATGATGTCGAGGCCGCGCACCTCCGCCGCCGTGTAGCCGCTGATGCGCGTGAAAGCAGGATTCGAGGCGACGATAATGCCGCGCGCATCGGTAATCAGGATCGCATCCTGGGTCGCTTCGAACACCTGGCCCGACAGGCGCAGCAGTTCTTCATTGGCGCGCCGGATCTGGACTTCGCGCGCCAGCGTGCTGGCCACCTGCTCCAGTTCGGCCGTACGCTCGGCCACGCGCTGTTCCAGCGTGGCGCGCTCCTGCGCCAGCTGCAGCTGCGCGCGGCGCAGCCGCACATGGGCGTCGGTGCGGGCCAGGATCTCTTCGGCCTGGAACGGCTTGGCGATGAAGTCGACGGCGCCCAGCGCAAAGCCGCGCACCTTGTCGTCGGTGTCGTGCTGGGCCGACAGGAAGATCACGGGCACCTGGCACAATTCGGGCGACTCCTTCAGGCGCCGGCAGACCTCGAAGCCGTCGAGGCCGGGCATGCGCACGTCGAGCAGGATCAGGTCGGGCGGACGCGCCTGCGCCGTCCACAGGGCCAGTTCGCCATTCGGCGCCTGGCGCACGGCATAGCCAGCCCCGCCAAGCAGATCGCTCAACAGTTTGAGCGACGCCGGGGTATCTTCGACGATCAGTACTTCGCCCTTGGTATTCAATTCCGGAAAATCGCGATGCATGTAGCAGTTCTCTCAGCTCTGGATAAGGCGCAGCGGAAGCTTGCGCGCTGGACAAGACTCGTTTTGCAGTGAACTACGTACCATCATCATAATCTTCATTGCAAATTAGCACCACTCCATAGCCGGTATTTCGCGATTTTTTTGATGCGATCCGATGTTGTCAGTCCACAATCACGCCGATGCCACTTGCGCCGCCTCGTCCAGGAGCGCGCACAGCTGCGGGTACTGGTGCTGTTCCAGCATCGCCTGCAGCGGCGCCACCAGCGCCTGCGCGCCGGCCGGCAAGGCGCCGAGCAGCAGCGCCACGCGCGTCAGATTCAGTTCGCGCAGCGCCGCCAGCAGCGCCGTACGCTCGCCCGGCGCCAGCACGGCCAGGTCGTGCGCCGACAGCGTGCCGGCAGCAGCCGGCAGCGGCAAGGCCGCCAGCGTTGCCGGCACAGCCGGCGCTGGCGGCGGCAACGGTAGCTGCGCGCACTGCGCCGGTATCGCAAAGCGGAAGGTGGCGCCCTGCCCTGGCGCCGATTCGACTGTCAGCGCGCCTTTCATCAGGCGCACGAATTCGCGCGAGATCGCCAGGCCCAGGCCCGTGCCGTCCTTGGGACCATCGCTGTCGGCCTGCACGAAGGGCTCGAAAATGCGTTCCTGATCCTCGATGGCAATGCCGATGCCCATATCGCTGACGGCAAAATCGAGCCGCCACTGGTCGCCGCCCAGATGCTCGCCGCGCACGCGCAGCGTGACGGTGCCGTGGCCGGCGAACTTGACCGCGTTCGACATCAGGTTCAGCAGTACCTGGCGCAGGCGCGTGGCGTCGAGCCGCGCCGCCGCCGGCAAGCCGGCGCAGTCAAGGCGCAGCTGCAGGCCATGCTGCTCGGCGCGCATTTCCAGCATGTCCATCACTTCCTGCAGCAGCGGCGCCAGCGCCACCACCTCGCTTTGCGCCAGCAGCTTGCCCGCTTCGCCCTTCGACAGTTCGAGGATCTCGTTAATCAGGGCCAGCAGATGGTTGCCGGAACGGTGGATGATGGCCAGGTTGCGTTTTTCATCGGCCTGCATGTGCGGCGAGGCGGCCATCAGGCGCGAAAAACCGATCACGGAATTCAAGGGCGTGCGCAGTTCATGGCTCATGTTGGCCAGGAACACGCTCTTGGCGCGGTTGGCCGCCTGCGCCTGGCTGACGGCGACCGACAGCGCGCCGGTGCGCTCGGCCACCAGTTCTTCCAGGTGATGGCGGTGGCGCAGCAATTCGAGTTCGGCCGCGCGGTGCGCCGTGATGTCATAGTTCGAGCCGACCATGCGCATCGGCTTGCCGCCGCTGTCGCGGAACAGCACCGCGTCGACCTTGATATGGCGGATCGTGCCGTCGGGCCACACGATGCGGTATTCGTGCGTAAACGCGTGCCCCTCGCGCAGCGCGGCGCGCAGCACCTGCTTGGTGACGGCGACGTCCTGCGCCAGCAGCGCGGCGCGCCAGATCGCCGGCGGCGCCAGGCCGTCGGCCGGATCGGCCTTGAACTGCGCATACATCTGGTCATCCCATTCCAGTTCGCCGCTTGCCACGTTCCAGTCCCAGATGCCGATGCTGGCCGCGCCGGTTGCCATCTGCACGCGCTCCTCGCTGCGCTGCAGGGCGCGGTAGCGGCTGTCGAGCAGCGCCACCATGTCGCGGATCGAGCGGTACAAGGTGCGCAGTTCGCCCAGGAACCAGGTCTTGGGCGGCATGCCGGCCGCCACCGGCTGGCCCGCGCGCACGGCTGCCGCATACTGGCCGATCGCCTTCAATGGGCGCAGCATCAGCCACCACATCAGCAGCCAGATGCTGGCCACCAGGATCACGTCGAGCGCGATGATGATGGCGCCAATGGCCAGTGCGCGCTGGCGCAGCTGTGCATGCAGCACCGACGGTTCGGCAAACACGGCGACGGCGCCGATGATCTGCCCGCCCAGCGTGACCATGCGCCGCTCGGCCAGCAGCGATGCATCTTCCGGTTCCGCAGCCAGGCTCTCGATGGAACCGCCGGCGCCGCGGCGCAGGATGATGAGATCCTTGCCGATCGCCGGCGTGAGCGCAATCGCATGCAGTTCGCGGTTGCCGAGGATGCTGCGCATGATGGCCTGCATCTGCTTGTCATCGAGGTTCCACAGCGGCAGTTCGACCGCCACGGCCAGCTGGTCGGCGCTGACCGACACGGTGCGGTGCAGCTGCTGCCAGCGCTGGGCGCGCTCGGACTGGTAGAACAGCACGGCAAACACCAGCAGCAGCAGAGTCACCACAAAGGTCAGCGCCACGCTGACGGCCAGCACGATGGAGACCCCGCCCAGGCGCGGCGCGCTGGTCTTGCCTGCTTCGCCGCTCATGGCTGCCCTTGTTCTTCGGGTTGCGCCAGCAGCTGATGCAGCTGCCTGTACTGGTGGCTTTCGAGCATGGCGCCGATGCGCGCGGCCAGCTGCGGCAGGCGCGTGGCCAGGCTGGCCAGCACGATGCTGCTGCGCCGCAGGTCGAGCGCGCGCACCGACTCGAGCAGCGCCGTGCGTTCACCCATATCGAGCAGCGCCAGTTCGGCGTGCAGCAGCGGAGCCGCCTCGCCGCCGTCCAGCGCCACGGCCCGCGCGGTGCTGGCCTCGGCGCGCCCAAAGCGCAGGCCCAGCTGCCGCTCGAGCATGGTGTACAGGTGTTCCTGCTCGATCGGCTTGCGCAGGAAATCGTCCGCGCCGGCGGCCAGCGCTTCCTGCTTTTCCTCCTCGAACGCGGACGCCGTCATGATCACCAGCCGTGGCTGCACCAGTTGTTCCTGCGCGCGCAGCCAGCGCGTGAGCGCCAGCCCGTCCATCTGCGGCATGCGCCAGTCGCTCAGCACCAGGTCAAAACGCTGCGCCGTCAGCATCGCCTGCGCCTGTTCGCCGCCCGACGCTTCCTGCAGCTCGAAGCCGAGCGGCGTTAGCAAGCCGGCCAGCAGCTTGCGGCAATTGCCGTCATCGTCGACCACCAGCACGGCGCGCCCGCGCTGGGACGGCGGCAGGCGGCACACGCGGCCCAGCGGCGAGGCCGCGGCGGCGGGCGCCTGCACCAGCGGCGCATGCAGCGCAAAACTGAATGTCGAGCCCTGCCCCAGGGTCGATTCGACGCGCAGTTCGCCCTGCATCAGGTGCACGAATTCGCGCGAAATCGTCAGCCCCAGCCCCGTGCCCGCATGCGCGGCACTGCTGTCGGCCTGCACGAACGGCTCGAAGATGCGTTCGAGATCGGCTTCGGCGATGCCGCTGCCGGTATCGCTGACGGCAAATGCCATCAGCGCCTGTCCGTCGCCCGGCAACTGGCAGTCGAGCGCCAGCGTGACGCTGCCGCGCTCGATGAATTTCAGGGCGTTCGACAGCAGATTGAGCAGCACCTGGCGCAGCTTGGCGCCATCGAGCAGCACCTGCGCCGGCACCCCGCTGCGCTCCAGGCACAGCGCGATGCCCTTGTCGCTGGCGCGCATGCGCACCATTTCCAGCACTTCGTCGAGCAGGCCGTTCAGATCCACCGGCCCTGCCTGCAGCTGCATGCGGCCGGCCTCGATCTTCGACAGTTCGAGGATATCGTTGATCAGGGTCAGCAGGTGGTGGCCGGCGCGGTTGATGATCGCCAGGTTATGTTTTTCTTCCTCGAACATGCTGCTCGAATCGACCATCATCTGCGAAAAGCCGATCACGGAATTCAAGGGCGTGCGCAACTCGTGGCTCATATTGGCCAAAAACGCGCTCTTGGCGCGGTTCGCCGACTGCGCTTGCGTCACGGCCACGGACAATGCGGCCGTGCGCTGCTGCACCAGTTCTTCGAGGTGATCGCGGTAGCCGAGCAGCTCCTGCTCGCTGTGCTTGCGCGCACTGATGTCGACGATGCCGCTGCGCACCAGGCGCCGCCCTTCCATCGGCAGGCGCACCAGCCGCACTTCGCACGGAAACACGCTGCCGTCGGAGCGCCGCACATTGCGTTCGACCAGGATCGGCTCGCCCAGCATTACGCGCCGCAAGTGCTCTTCCACCATCAGCGCCAGCGGCATGCGATCCGGCTGCTCGCTGCTGTACAGGTCAAATGGGCCGCAGCACAGCAAAGCTTCGCGCGACATGCCCAGCATCTGCTGCGCGCTGGTATTGGCGTCGACAAAGCGGTCCAGGTCCAGGTCGTACACCAGGATGGCTTCGGGCGCGTGCTCGACCAGGATGCGGAAGCGCTGCTCGCTGTCGCGTGCCTCGCGTTCGGCCTGCCGCAGACGGCGCTGCTGCAGCAGCAAGGCGGACAGCAGACACGCCATCATCATGAACACGCCACCGACCAGCACCACCGCAACCCGGTGCTGCTGCCAGATATTCGGCGGCCGGTTCAGGAACAAGGCATGCGGCGGCAGGCGGCCGATATCGGCGTCCCAGCGCTGTATCTGCTGCCAGTCATACATGGGCACCGGCGGCGACGCCGGCAGCAAGGCGCCCGGCGCGGCCGGCGCCTTGCCTGCCAGCTGCGCCAGCGACCACTGCGCCACCTGCTGCGCCGCCTTCTCGATATTGAGGATCGAGCCGCCGAGGACGCCCTGGCCCACGCTGGCGTTGTACAGGCCAAAGGCCGGCACGCTGGACAGGCGCGCCAGCTGGGCCGCAAACTGCACCGGCGTGGCGAGATTGCCTGCCACATCGCGGTTGACATTGCCGGCCACCAGCAGTGCATCGGGCGGCAGCTGCGCCACTTCCAGGCGCATCTGCGCCAGCGTCAAGCCGTCGAGATAGCGCATGCTCACCCTGCCCTGCCAGGCCTGCGCCGCCTGCTGCATGCTGCGCTTGAGATTCTGGTCGGCCTCGCTGACGCCGACCGCCATCACGATCTGCTTCGTTTCGGGGAACAGCGCCATCGCCTGCGACAGCGTGCCGGCGAAATCGACATTGGCCTTTTGCTGCCAGATGGCGGCCGGACTGCCGGCCGGCAGCGGCTTGCCGGAGGTATTGATCGCCAGTACCGGCGTCGCTTGCGCCAGCGGCGCCAGCTCGGACAGCAGATACTCGAGCGCCGGCTGCTGCAGGGTGACGATCAGGTCGGTCTGGTGCCCGGAGGTCTCGCTGTACCTTAAAAGCAACAGTTCGCGCATCTTGGCGCGCAGCGCCGGCTCGCCCAGCGTGTTCAGATTCAGGAACTCCACCACCACGTCCTCGCCGGCCAGGCCGCCTTCCATCATCGCCTTCATGTAGGTGCGCGTGTACGATTCGATGCCGGCGCGGCCGTAGTCATACGAACTGAGAAACAGCACGCGCTTGCCGTGCAAGGCAGCGTGGTTATCGGGAGGAGAAGCGGCGGGAGCGGCAGGCGCGGCGGTGGCGACAGTGATGGCGCCGGCGAACACCAGCAGCCATGCGCGGCAGCAACGCCCCAGCGCCGCCCGTTTCATACCACCGCCAGGCATCAGCCCACGCGGCGCATTGCCTGCTACGCCCATGTCCATGCCTATACCGTTCATCATCATCCGTGCCGCGCTGCCGCCAGCGGCACTTGCAAAAACATGATAACGTCAAGAATGCAGGCAAGTCCATTGCTTAAAGAAACAGATTTGTATCAACTCATCAACAATTCCCGCACAAGGCCCCAAGCGGCTTCAGCAGCGCTAATACCGAACAGCTCCAGTTTCAACCCCCGGATGCCTGACGGCACATAGATTGCAATCGCCTGCGCCCTGATCATGGCCTGGTGGAGGGCGCCCTTGTTCTCGATCGCAAAATAATAGGTATTGGGCCGCACCGGCACTTCGGCCGGCACCTGCGCCATATGCCGCACTCCCGCGCCCGGCAAGGCGCGCGCCACCAGCTGGTCGATCTGGTCGGGCGAGGAAATCTTGAATTGCAGCGGCACCACGGCCACCAGTTCCAGCGCCGGCATGTCGGCGTTGACCGCCAGGCACAGCGCCGTCTGCATGTCGACCCGCGCCGCGTCGAGCGTACCGCGATAGTGCATGCTCTTGTACGGATCGGTCTCGAGCGCGATCGGAAAGTAGCGCGACAGCAGCACGGTATCGACCAGGTCGCGGATGATGTAGTCGAGCTTGCCAAAGCCGGGCGCGGGATCGTCGTGACAGTAGGCCGGCAGGTCGGCCAGCGCAAACTTGCGCGAGAACGTCATCAGGCCGCCGGCCAGTGCCGTCAGCGCCTGGAACAACTGCTCGGGATGCTGCCTTGCGTAGCTGGCGCAGTGGCCGAGCGTGGCGCTCGCCGTGCAGAGGGTATTGAGCATCCGGAACGAGGACATGTCGCCGCTGTGAAATTCCACCGCATGCTGGCCCGGTTGCCGGTGGCGGCTGTACAGCGACTCGATTTTTGCGCCCAGGCGTTCGATCAGCGCATCGAGCATCTTGCGCAGCGCCGGGTCGGCCCGGATCGACAGGCACGGCGGCAGATACGAGCCGTCGATTTCGAAGCCGCCGCGGCCGCCACGGCGCAGGCGCACCAGCGGAATGGCCAGGTAGTCGCGCAGCGGATCGAGCTGCGACAGCAGGCAGACCCGTTTGTGCAGACAGGCCACGGCAACGCTGACCGCTTCGCCGTACAGATCCGGCGTGTCCATATCCGCCTGCAGATAGCGCGCGCCAGGCGCCAGGTTGCCGCCAGGCGCCTTGATGGCGGGCAGCGCGGCATAAAAGGTGAAACTGTGTACGTCGGGCGGCAGGCGCGACAGGTTGACCGCGCCGGGCAAGGCGTCGCCGAGCGGCGCATGACAGGCATGGACACCTTGCTGCCGTATTTCGAACGCGAACTGCTGCTGTTGCGGCGCGATTGCCGCGAATTTGCCGAGCGCTATCCGCGCATCGCCGGCAAGCTGCAGATGTCCGGCGAATCGTGTGAAGATCCGCATGTCGCGCATCTGATCGAATCGGTGGCCTTGCTGGCGGCACGCATAGCCAAGAGGCTCGACGACAACTACCCGCAATTTACGGAAGCGCTGTTCGAGACCCTGCTGCCGCATTATCTGCGGCCGTTTCCGTCATGCGCCATCGTGCGCCTGCCCGCCCCCGCGCTGGACGGCACGGTTGTCCGCGTGGCCCGGGGCACGCAGATGGATTCGGCGCCGGTGCGCGGCGTGCGCTGCCGCTTCACCAGCGTCTATGACATGGCGGTGGGTGACGTGACGCTGGAGGCCGCCATGTTTGACAGCCGGCCCGGCACGCCGCCCGGCGTGCGCCTGCCACCGGGTGCCACTGGCGCGATCAGCATGACATTCAGGCACCACGGCTCTCTCATCAACAATATTTAACTGCAAAAAATATTCGCCTCCGTCATATTGATGAAGTCCCTTCAGATGCCGGCCTCTGCCTGGAACATGGATTTTTAGCGGAACAAATATATAAAAGTCAGGAAATTGACAATGCGGGGCTGTTCCTAGCAAGTTTTCCAGATGTGACTTTTTCCATCAGTTCAAACAAGGATGCCTGCGGCGACTATTCGCCTGCGGAGTTTGAAACAGAAATGCGCAAGGAATTGTCCTTGCTTAATCGCATCCAAGGTGCGAAAGATATACAAGGCAGCAGCTATCCCGAACGTACCTTGCTACGCGAAGGCAAGCGCACGGTACAGCACTGGAAAAGGGAAGAAGCGCTGATACGACGAGCCGATGGCGCGCATGATTTCGAGTGGGCCCTGGTCGGCAAGCCTAAGGACATCGCAAATCCCTCTGTTCTGGAGGTCAGATGTACACCAAGGTCGCCCATAAGATGGTCGGCGCAGCCGAGGCCGCATCCATTACCGACGACGAAGCCATCGCCCTGTGGGACAAGCTGCTCTCCGGCCTGAAATTCCGCGTCAAGGTGCCCGGGGCGCCGCCCGGCTCCTACTATATCGATCCGGACAAGCCGGCGCAGTAACGGCCTGGCATGCTGGCGCATCCCGCGCCATTGCGCTAGCATGATTATTTGCCGAGGATTCAATCATGATCCACCTGCGCCCTGCCCTCTCCTCCGATATCGCCACGCTGTGGGCGCTGCGCACGCTGGCCGTGCGCGTCAGTTGCGCCACGCACTATTCGGCGGAACAGATCGCTGCCTGGAGCGCCACGCCCGTGCCGGCGAGCTATGCAGGCAAGATTGCCGCCGGAGGCGGTATGGTTGCCATGCGCGGGGACGCCATTGCCGGCTATGCCATATTGGACATCGACCAGCAGGAAGTGGACGCCGTCTTTGTCGATCCTGGCCATGGCGGGCTCGGTATCGGCAAGCTGCTGCTGGCGGCGCTGGAGGACCTGGCGCACGCGCGCGGCATGAGCAGCTTGACATTATCCGCGTCGCTCAATGCCGAGCCGTTCTACCGGGCAGCTGGCTTTGTCTCCTTGCGGGAAGATATCTATGCGCATCCCAGCGGACTCAAGCTGGAGTGCATGGCGATGGTCAAGATGCTGAAAGTTGATTAATCAGCTTGGTTTGCCGCAATGGCTCAGGCTCAGCCCCACACTCTCAACTGCGGCGCGCACCAGCCCGTCACCATGTCGAGCGCGTCCAGTATCGCGTCTTCCAGCGCTTCATCGTGGGTGGCGCCGCGCAGTTCCTGCAGCAAGCTTTCCACTTGTTCGGCCGTCACGCCGCTGGCCTTGTAGCGCAGCAGGATGGCATGCAAGGTGAGCAGGCCTGCCCTGGCATCGAGCGCGGCGAGCAGGTCTCTGTCGATATTGGTGCTGATCGTTTGCGCCATCTCAATCCGCCTGCCACGCGATAGCGTCCGGCCGCGCGCCGCCGGTGCTGAAAAACTCGACAAAAGCACGCTGGCAGTGCTCCACCTCCACGCACCACGCTGCCGGATATTCATCGACCTGGCCGTTCGCCAGCCAGTAGCTGCAGTCGCCCTCTTCTTCCTCGTCGCCCAGCGAGTGACAGCTCGCATCATCCTGTCCTGGCAGGTACATCAGCCAGGCGCTGCCGCCGTTGCGCAGCATGCACAGGGCCGGCCCCTGCTCGGCATGCTCGGCCATGGTCAGCCACAGCTCGCATTGCGCTAACGAACGAGCGCGCGTCAACGCCTGCTGCAGGTCAGATAGCGACGCCACCGCGCAAGGTTCGCCGTGCAGATTCAATTCCATCATCATGCCTTGCCTCCGCCCAGGTCGGCCGTGGCCAGCGCCGTGCTCAGGTACAGCTTGCCGCTCAGGTCCTTCAACAGGCTGCTCTGGCGCAACCGGTCCATCACCGGGCCTTTCACTTCGGCCAGGTTCAGGCTGATATCGCGCTTGGCCAGCGCGCTGTTCAGCTCGATCAGGCCCAGCAGGGCCGTGCTGTCGATCTGGTTGACGGCGGACAGCACCAGCACCAAGTGGCGCGCTGTCGGGTGGCCGCGCAGTTCTTCTTCAATACGTTCCGTCACCGCTTCGACATTGCCGAAGAACAGGCCGGCGTCGATGCGCAGCAGCAGGATAGCGGGCAGGGTCTGCGCTTCATAGCGTTCGACGTTACGGAAGTGCTCGCTATTCGGGATACGGCCCAGCACCGCGATATGCGGGCGGCTGGCGCGCCAGATCAGCGTACCCATCGACAGCAGCACGCCGATCACCACGCCCGCCTCCACGCCCAGCACCAGCACGCCGGCCGTGGTGGCCAGCAGCGCCAGCGCATCGCTGCGGTCGTAGCGCCAGGCCATGCGCAGCGTATCCCAGTCGATCAGGTTGGCCACGGCAAAGATGATGGTGGCCGCCAGCACCGGCAGTGGCAGCAGCGCCAGCCAGCCGGTGGGCGCCACCAGCGCCAGCGCCAGCAGGCCGGCCGTGATGATGCTGGCCAGCGGGGTGTTGGCGCCGGCCTGGAAATTGACGGCCGAGCGCGAGATGGAGCCGGTAACGGGAAAGCCGCCGGAAAACGCGCTGGCCAGGTTGGCCGCACCCAGGCCCAGCAGCTCGCGGTTGGTGTGCAGCTTTTCGCCGCGCTTTTGCGCCAGCGTCTGCGCGGCGGACATGCTCATCAGGAAGATGATGAAGGCGATCAGCAGCGCCGGCGACAGCAAGGTGCGCCAGTGGGCGCCGGAGGTGGCCAGGTTAAGCCTCGGCAAGCCGCTCGGCACGTGGCCCGTGACCTGCACCCCCATGCGGTCCAGGCCGCCATAGGTGACCAGCACGATGCCGGTCAGCACCAGCAGCATCGGCGCCAGGCGTGCGCCCACGTCGGCGGCGGTCTTGCCCAGGCCGCAGCGCTGCAGCAGGCCCGACAGATAGCGCTTGGCCAGCCACAGGCAACCCAGGCTGGCCAGGCCCAGCGCCAGGCTGGGGCCGTGCCAATGCGGCCAGGTGGCGCCCATCAGCGGCGTGACCTGGCCCCACATGATAAGGATGGAGGCGCCATTGCTGAAACCGCTGATCACCGGACGCGACAAGAAATTGGCCATGAAACCCAGGCGCAGCACGCCGCACAGCAGCAGCACGATGCCGCTGATAAAGGCCAGTTGCGCGGCCAGCACGATATACAGGGTGGAGCCGGGATCGGCCAGCGGCGCCAGCGCGGCGGCCGTCATCAGCGAGACTATCGCCATCGGCCCCACCGATTGGGTCATGCTGCTGCCAAACAAGGCATACAGCACGGGCGGCAGGATGCTGGCGTAGATGCCGACCACGGGCGGCAGGCCGGCCACCAGCGCGTAGGCCATGCCTTGCGGCACCATCATCATGGCCACCACGATACCGGCAGTAATGTCCCCGGCCAACAGAGGACGCCGGTATTGCCTGAGCCAGAGCAGCATGATGCGATCCCAAAAATCTGAAAACCGAAGCCTATCATGCGGCGAGCCCGGCCGACAGGGGAAAGCCCTCAATCAGCCAAGCAGCTGCGCCTTGACGGCTGCCAGGATTTCGGCCGAGAGCGCCTCGTCATCGACCGAACGGGCCAGCACGATGGCGCCCACCATGGACGCAAAGGTGCTGATTGCCTGCTGGCGCCGCTGCGCCGGGGTACCCTCGGACATCAGTCCGGCCAGCAGGTCGAACTGCTGGCGCGACGCCTGCGTAAAGGCGGACTGGGCGCCGGGCGACATGCGCGCCACGTCGGTGCCCATGGCGGCAGCCGGGCAGCCGTTGCCGGGGTTATCGCAATGGCGCGGGCTCAGGTAGTTCTCGATGATGGCCGGCAACGCTGCCGCGCCATGCTGCTCGACCTTGCCGCGCCACCCTTCCAGCGATTTCTTCAACGCCAGTTCGCTCGCCTCGATCATCAGATCTTCCTTGGAAGCAAAATGACCGTAGAAGCCGCCATGCGTCAGTCCCGCGTTCTTCATCAGGTCGGCCACGCCGATGCCGTCATAGCCCTTTTCGCGAAACAACTTGGCCGCCACCTCGACGATGCGCTCGCGGTTCAGCGCCGCCTGTTCTCTGCTCACCTTCATGCTGCCTCCCACAATAATGACATCCATCATATATCTTTGCGGCGGATTTTTCCACTCTGTTAAGAAGCGCACCGTATCGCGTGGCTACCGGCTCGATACTGGATGCCACTTATTATGGAGGCCAGCATGAGCGATCATCAGAAACAGAACCTGAACCAATCGGCCGGCAACTTGCAGCGCAGCATACAGCAGGAGCAGGATGCGCGCGACGCCGCCAAGCCCGACGCGCCGGAGAACAAGGAAGCCGTGCAGACGGGCCAGCGTACGCAGCCCGGCACGCCGCTGCCCTCGCAGCACCTGGACAAACCGGGCATCGAAGCGCAGATGCAGCTCAAACCGCGTTTCCTGGCGCCCGACTACTGCGGCAGCGGCAAGCTGGCCGGCATGGTGGCCGTGATCACCGGCGGCGACTCGGGCATTGGCCGCGCCGTGGCCGTGCTGTATGCGCGCGAAGGCGCCGACGTGGCCATCATCTACCTCAACGAGCACGAAGACGCCAACGAAACCATGCGCTATGTGGAAGCCGAAGGGCAGAGCTGCCTGTTGATCCCGGGCGACGTGCGCGAACAGCGTTTCTGCGAGGAAGCCGTGAGCCAGGTGATGGCCAAGTTCAACCATATCGATGTGCTGGTCAATAACGCAGCGTTCCAGGAACATGCGGAGTCCCTGCTGGACCTGACCGAAGAACGTTTTGACCTGACCATGAAGACCAATGTGTATGGCTACTTCCATATGGCCAAGGCGGTGCTGCCGCACCTGAAAAAAGGCGCATCCATTATCAACACGGGCTCCGTGACTGGCCTGAAGGGCTCGAAAAACCTGCTCGACTATTCCACCACCAAGGGCGCGATCCACGCATTTACCATGGCGCTGGCCGGCAACCTGCTGGAAAAGGGCATCCGCGTCAATGCGATTGCGCCCGGCCCGGTCTGGACGCCGCTGAATCCGGCCGACAAGTCCGCCGAGGACATCGCCAAGTTCGGCGCCGACACCGACATGCGCCGTCCTGCCCAGCCCGAGGAACTGTCGCCGGCCTATGTGTTCCTGGCTTCCCCTGCCTGCTCCAGCTACATCACCGGCATCGTGCTGCCCGTGACCGGCAGCGTCGGCGAATAGGAAAGCAACTTATGCCAAGAGCCTTATGGAAAGGCGCGATCAGCTTCGGCCTCGTGCACATCCCCGTCGAACTGATTTCGGGCAGCAAGGATCACGAGCTGGACCTGTCGATGCTGGACCGGCGCGATTTTGCGCCGATCGGCTTCAAGCGCTACAACAAGCAGACCGGCAAGGAGGTTGTGTGGGACGACATCATCAAGGGCTACGAATACAAGCCTGACGAATATGTGGTGCTGTCCGACGAGGACCTGAAACGCGCCAACGTGAAAGCCACGCAGACCATCGATATCCAGGCCTTTGTCGACGCCGGCGACGTGCCGCTGACGTTCTACGAACATCCGTATTACCTGATTCCCGGCAAGGGCGGCGACAAGGTCTATGCGCTGCTGCGCGAAACCTTGCGCAAGACGGACAAGATCGGCATCGCCAATGTGGTGATACGCACGCGCCAGCACCTGTGCGCGCTGGTCTGCATCGGCGACGCCATCGTGCTCAATACCTTGCGCTTTGCCGACGAGATCCGCGAGATGGACGACCTCGAACTGCCCGGCAGCACGCTGAAGGCGGCCGGCATCAGCGACAAGGAACTGAAAATGGCCATGTCGCTGGTCGAAGGCATGAGCGAGGAATGGAAGCCCGAGCAGTACAAGGATACCTACCGCAACGACGTGTTGGCGCTGGTCAAGAAAAAGATCAAGGCCAAGCAGACCAAGACCATTACCGCGCCCGAACCCGAGAGCGAGGAACAGGAAAAGCCGGATAACGTGATCGACCTGGTGGCGCTGCTGCAGCAGAGTCTGGGCAAGAAGGCGCCGGCCAGGAAAGCGCCAGCAAAGGCAGCGGCTCGCAAACCGGCCGCAAAACGCAAGGCGGCCTGATCGCAACTGGGGCGTAGGTCGGGCGTAGGTCGGGTTAGCGTGCAAGCGCGTAACCCGACAACACACGGGACGTTGCCAACAATGTTGTCGGATTACGCGCGAAGCGCTAATCCGACCTGCTGATCCGAAACCCCAGCTTCTTCATGGCCGCATCGATCCCCTTCGCACTGCGCGCATAGCCCTCCCACGGCGTATTGCCCACATCAAGCCGGCTGTGCACATTGGCGACGTTCCACTGGTCGGCCGCCTTCAGCTTGTCGAGTTCCTCCCACGCCAGCGGCACGGAGATGCCGAGACCGGGCCGCGTGCGCACCGACCAGGCGGCAACGGTGGTGGCGCCGCGCCCATTGCGCAGGTAGTCGATAAAGATCTTGCCGACCCGGTTGGCCGGTCCGCTTTTCACCACGAAGCGTTTCGGGATCAGCTCGGCCATGTGCGCGACGATGGCCTGCGAAAACGCCTTGACGGTATCCCAGTCGTGTTTGGGCCGGATCGGCACCACCACGTGCAGGCCCTTGCCGCCGCTGGTTTTCAGGAACGCCGGCAGGCCCAGCTCCGTCAGGAACGCGCGCAGCAGCACGGCCGACTCCCGGATCGCGGGCCAGCCCACGCCCTTGCCGGGATCGAGGTCGAACACCATGCGATTGGGTAGTTCATAGTTGCTGGCCAGCGCATTCTGCGTATGGAACTCGACCACGTTCCACTGCGCGGCCGACAGCAGGCCTTGCGCGCTGGCCACTGCCAGCATCGGCGGATGGTCGGGGTCGAGCCTGGCATCGAGCTGCTTGACGCCAGGCATCTTCGACACCTCGGCATGTTTCTGGAAAAACAGCTCGCCACCGACGCCGGCCGGCGCGCGCACCAGCGACACGGGCCGGCCGCGCAAATGCGTCAGCATCAGCTGGCCAACCAGCGCGTAGTAGCGCACCACGTCGATCTTGGTGGCGCCGCTGTCCTTGTCGATCACGCGGTCGGCATTGGTGATTTTCAGGCCGGCCGGCAGAATGCTGTCCGCTGCCGATGACTGTGTTGCTGGCATCGTTTTCTCCTTTTTGGCTGTCACCGCCTGCGCCCGCTCGCGCACGATGGCGCTGGCCGGCTTGTCGCTGCGCAGGGCATGGAAGACGGCATGGCGGATCGAGCCGCCGCTGGTCCATTGCGCAAAGCTCACTTCCGCCACCAGCTTGGGCTTGACCCAGTGCGGCCGCCTTACGCCGCCGGCCTTGCTCGCAAACGGACTGGTCTCGACCGCCAGCGCGTCGAGCTGGCGGCGCAGGTCGAGCAAGATGTCCTGGTCGAAGCCGCTGCCCACATTGCCCGCATAGCGCAGCTTGCCGTCTTCATCGTACGTGCCCAGCAGCAGCGAGCCGATGCCGCTGCGCGCGCCCTGCGGGTCGGTATAGCCGCCGATCACGAACTCCTGGCGGTGACCGCACTTGAGCTTGATCCACTCCTGGCTGCGGCGCGCCGTATACGCCGAGCCGCGCCGCTTGCCGATCACGCCTTCCAGGCCCAGCTTGCAGGCAGTGGCCAGCAATTGCTTTGGCGCAGCGTCCAGCTCGGCGGAAAAACGCACCAGCGGAGAGTCAGGCAACTTTTCCAGCAACTGCTGCAGCAGCGCGCGGCGCGCTTCCACCGGCTGGCCGCGCAGGTCGTGGCCGTCGAAATACGGCACGTCGAACAGGTAATACACGATCTCGCTGGTGGCTTCCTTGTCGAACGCCAGCTGCAGCGCGCCGAAGTCGGGCTGGCCATCGGCGCCATTGACGACGATTTCGCCGTCATACCAGCCTGGCGGCAGCTGCATTTTTTCCAGCGCCTGGTGCAGCTTGGGCAGCTTGCGGGTCCAGTCGTTGCCGTTGCGGGTAATCAGGGCGATCTGCTTGCCAGTGCTGCGCGCCAGGATGCGGTAGCCGTCGAATTTCAATTCGAAGATCCAGTTTTTCGGGTCGCCGGGCGGGTCCTCGACCAGCGTGGCCAGCTGCGGCGCCAGGGAGTCTGGCAAGGCGGATTCGGGCGCCTCTGCCTGCACCTTCTTCGCAGCCGCCTTGCGCTTCGGCATGGCCTTGTTCTTGACGCTGTCGGGCAATTCGTCGACCACCGAGTATTCGAGCGCCGGGCGCGTGTACTCGTCCTTTTCCTTGATCAGCAGCCAGGCAGGCTGTTTTTCGCCCTTGCCTTTCATGCGCACCAGCACCCAGTTGCCGTGCATTTTATGGCCGTGCAAAGTAAATTTCAGGTTGCCGGCTGCCAGCGCCTTGCGCGCGTCCGGCGTGGCCGGCTGCGGCTCCCAGGTGCCCTTGTCCCAGATAATCACCTTGCCGGCGCCGTATTGCTTTTCCGGGATGGTGCCCTCGAAGCTCGAATACGAGATCGGGTGATCCTCGACCTGCACCGCCATGCGCTTGTCCTTGCTGTCGTAGCTGGGGCCTTTCGGCACGGCCCAGCTTTTCATGGTGCCGTCGAGTTCCAGCCGGAAATCGTAATGCAGGCGGCTGGCCCAGTGTTTCTGGATGACGAAGGTCAGCTGCTCGCCTTCGGCTTCGTCGCCGCCGGCAGGCTCGGGCGTGATGGTGAAATTGCGCTTGGCTTGATAGGTCTTCAGAGCGTCTTTCATGGCGGGCCCATGCTGTGATCGTGAACGCCAGTGTGGGCCGCCAGCCGAAGCCGCGCAGTACGCCAGCTAACAAACCGACAAGCTTTTTCTGCATATGTAACAGTTTGTATGGCGGTCAACCAAGTTGCCGTACGGCGCGTTTTTGCCTCAGTGACAGGGGAAACATCTTCTGCACATCACCCACTTCTCGAGGAACTGCACCATGACTAAAGTAATCGCTACTCTGATCGCCGGCTTGTTCGCTACCGCTGCTTTTGCTCAAACCCCGGCCGCCCCTGCGCCAGCCAAGGCCGAAGCCAAGCACACCAAGGAAGTGGTGAAAGCGGAAGCGAAAGAAACCAAGGCCGTTGCCAAAGCCGATGCCAAGGAAGCCGCTGCTGCTGCCGATGCGAAAGCCGATGTCGCCAGCGCCAAGGCCGACGCCGATGTCGCCAAGGCCAAAGCCCATCACAAGGCCAAGAAAACCAAGGCCAAGGCTGACGAAGCCAAGGCCTCCGCCGTGGCTGAAGCGCCAGCGAAGTAATCACGATTTTTTGCAGGGACGGAAAGGCAGCTGCGGCTGTCTTTTCGCATTGGCAAGCTCGTACGTAAAAGAAGGTAAATCCGGCAAAAAATGTGGATTTCATACTACTGATGTCATTGCCATATCAGGTGCTGCTCCTTTATAGTGAGAACCATTATCATTCTCATTCAGTTTCAGGAGCCGTTTCAATGTCCGCCTCATCCGCACCAACCATTCCATCCCACCGTTCCGCGCTGCAGTTACGCCCCCTGGCCCTGGCCATTTCGCTGATGCTGGGCGCCGGCCTGGCGCATGCCGCCGACGCGCCTGACGAAGACAGCACCCTGCCCGTCATCACCGTCACCGGCGCCCATGAAGACGCCTACACCACGCGCAAGAGCGCCTCGGCCAGCAAGCTCGATCTGTCGCTGCGCGAAACGCCGCAGTCAGTGTCGGTGGTCACGCGCGCGCAGATGGACGACTTCCGGCTCGACAATGTGAACAAGGTACTGGCGCAGACCACCGGCGTGACGGTCGAAGCGGTGGAAACCGACCGCACCTATTACACGGCGCGCGGCTATGACATCACCAATTTCCAGTACGACGGCGTGGGCATCCCATTCATCTTCGGCAACGTGATGGGCGACCTCGATACGGCGATCTACGACCGCGTCGACGTGGTGCGCGGCGCCAACGGCCTGATCTCGTCGACCGGCAACCCGTCGGCCACCATCAACTTCGTGCGCAAGCGCCCCACCGAAGGCCTGGCCGCGTCGGCCGCGCTGACGCTCGGCTCGTGGAGCAACCGCCGCCTGGACGCGGACGTGTCGACGCCGCTGTCCGCCGATGGCAAGGTCTCGGCGCGCTTCGTGGCGGCGCACCAGGAGGGCGACTCCTACCTCGACCGCTATTCGCCATCGAAGGATATCGCCTATGCGGTGGTGGAAGCCAAACTGACCAATGACACTACGCTCACCGCCGGCCATACCTACCAGAAGACCCGCGCCAAGGGCGGCATGTGGGGCGCGCTGCCGATGTACTACAGCGACGGCACGCAGACCAGCTATCCGATCTCGACTTCCACCTCGGCCGACTGGTCGCGCTGGAACACGGAGACCAACAGCACCTTCGCCGAACTGGAACACCGTTTCAACGCCGACTGGAGCGTCAAATCGACACTGACCTACACCAAGGCCAACTCCAACTCGCAGCTGTTCTATGTCTATGGCTCGCCCGACCGCGCCACCGGCGACGGCCTGTTCAGCTACCCGTCGAAATACAATTCGTCCAATGAGCAAAGCCTGGCCGACATCTCGGCCAAGGGCAAGTTCACGCTGGGCGGGCGCCAGCACGACCTGACGTTCGGCGCCAGCTGGTCCGAATCGAAACTGCACGACGTGTCCTACTACGGCCAGGGCATCGGCACCGCGCTGCCGAACGGCACCGCGTTTGACGGCTCCTACCCGCTGCCGACGTTCGACGCCTCGACCGACGGCAGCGCCTACAGCGACAAGCGCAAGAACGCGTTCGTTGCGGCCCGCTTCAACCTAGCCGACAACACCAAGCTGCTAGCCGGCGTCAATGCCGCCAAGGTCGATGGCACGGGCGAGTCGTATGGCGTGGCCAAGTCGAAGTCGCAAAGCGACACCACGCCGTATGTCGGCCTGGTGTACGACATCAACCGCTACGTATCGGCCTACGGCAGCTACGCAGAGATCTTCAATCCGCAAAGCGAAACCGACGCCAACCGCCAGACGCTGGATGCGGCCACCGGCAAGAGCATGGAACTGGGCGTCAAGGGCGAGCTGTTCGACGGGCGCCTGAACCTGTCCGGCGCCGTCTTCAAGATCCGCCAGCAGAACGTGGCCGAAGCGGCCGGCACCACGGCCGACTTCAAGACCATCTACCAGGGCGTCGATTCGGAGTCGAAAGGCTATGAACTGGAAGCGTCGGGCGAGCTGGCGCGCGGCTGGCAGGCCAGCGCCGGCTACGCGCAACTGCGCATCAAGGGCAATGACGGCAATGACGCGCGCACCTTCATTCCGCGCAAGCAGTTCCATGTGTCGACCACCTATCTGGTGCCGGCCGTGCCGAAACTGAAGGTGGGTGCCAACCTGACCTGGCAGGACGAGATCCACCTGACGGTCAGCGATGCGGTCACCCTGCGCCAGGGCGCGTATGCGCAACTGGGCCTGATGGCCAGCTACGACCTGACGAAAAACGTCAGCCTGTCGCTGAACCTGAACAATGTGACGGACAAGAAGCACCTGACCAGCCTGTACTGGGACCAGTCGCTGTATGCGGCCGGCCGCAACGGCAGCGCGACCCTGAGCTGGAAGTACTAAGCGATGCGGCTGCGTCCACCGCTGGTACTGCTGCACCGCTGGTTCGGCCTGGCGGTGGCGCTGTTCCTGTTCATCTCCGGCCTGACGGGTGCCGTGATCTCGTGGGACCACGAGCTTGACGCCTGGCTCAATCCGCAGCTGTTCCATGCCGCCAGCGCGCCTGACACGGGCGCGGCCAGGTCCGGCCTGGAGCTGGCCGCGCAGGTCGAGGCGCGCGACCCGCGCGTGCGCGTCAACTACACGCTGACCGCGCTGGAGCCGGGCCACACGGCGCTGATGTCGGTCGAAGGCAAGATCGATCCCGCCATCGGCAAGCCATATGAACTGGGCTACAACCAGGTGGCCGTCGATCCCGTCAGCGGCAAGCTGCAAGGCACGCGCCAGTGGGGCGAAGTCTCGCTGGCGCGCGAAAACCTGCTGCCGTTCCTGTACAAGCTCCACTACACCATGCATATCCCCGACGGCTGGGGCATCGAGTTCGGTGTCTGGCTGATGGGCATTATCGGCATCGTGTGGTTTGTCGACTGCTTTATCGCGCTGTATCTGTCGTTTCCGAACCTGCGCAGCTGGCGCAAGTCGCTGGCCTTCCGCTGGAAAGAGAAAGGCCACAAGCTCAATTTCGACCTGCACCGCTCGGGCGGCGTGTGGGTCTGGCTGCTGCTGCTGATCCTGGCCGTGACATCGGTTTCGATGAATCTGCAGACGCAGGTGATGCGGCCGCTGGTGGCCAAGTTCTCCACCTTGAGTCCGAACGCCTTTGACAGCCGCACCCCGCAGCCGCCGGAAAAGCCGGTGCAGCCATTGCTCACGCGCGAACAGGCGGTCGTGCTGGCAAAGGCCGAAGCGGCAAAACGGGGCTGGACGCTGCCGGCCGGCGGCGTGTTCTACTCGTCCAGCTACGGCCTGTATGGCGTGGGTTTTTTCGAAGCGGACAACGACCATGGCGACGGCGGCCTGGGCAACGCCTGGCTGTATTTCGATGGCCGCGACGGCAGTGCGGCCGGCGGCGTGATTCCCGGCACCGGCAGCGCCGGCGACATCTTTTTGCAGGCGCAGTTTCCGCTGCATTCGGGCCGCATCCTGGGCCTGCCGGGACGCATCATGATCTCCGTGATGGGCTTGCTGGTAGCGATGCTGAGCGCAACGGGCCTGATTATCTGGCTGCGCAAGCGGCGCGCGCGCGTGGTAAAGGCGATCCAGTTGTAAGTGATTGTAATGCTCGTCAACGGGCAGGCCTCGGGGCGCGTTTTCTCCTCAGTGACACGGGAATCATCCCGGCACCAAAGACAACCACCACCGAGGACTGCACCATGAAAAAAGTAATTGCTACCCTGATCGCCGGCCTGTTCGCTACCGCAGCTTTTGCCCAGACTCCTGCTGCTCCTGCGGCCTCAGCACCAGCGAAAGCCGAAGCGGCCCACACCAAAGCCGTCGCCAAGGCCGATGCCAAGGAAACCGCCGCTGTCGTGAAAGCCGACACGAAAGAAACCAAGGCCGAAATGGGCGCGAAAACCGACGTGGCAGAAGCCAAGGCAGATGCCGCCACCACCAAGGCCAAGGCGCATCACAAAGCCAAGAAAGCCAAGGCCAAGGCCGATGAAAAACTGGCCTCGGCCAGCGCCGAAGCGGCACCAGCCAAGTAATCACGCACGTACAAAAACCATCGCTTTTACCGCATACCACTTACCGAGGAACTGACATGAAAAACACTATCGCCGCCCTGATCGCCACCGTTTTCGCCACCGCCGCTTTCGCCCAGACCCCAGCCGCGCCGGCTGCCGCCAAAGCCGAAGCCACCCACACCAAGGAAGTGGCGAAAGCCGATGCGAAGGAAACCAAGGCTGTCGTGAAAGCCGACGCCAAGGAAGCCGCCGTCGTCGCCGATGCCAAGGCCGATGTCGCCGGCGCCAAAGCCGACGCCAAGGTCAAGAAAGCCAAGGCCCATCACAAGGCCAGCAAAGCCAAGGCAAAAGCGAACGAAAAAGCCGTGGAAGCCGCACCGGCTGAACCAGTGGCCGCAAAATAATCAGCCCATGCACCAAACCAAAAGACAGCTTCGGCTGTCTTTTTTTCGTTACGGCGGCGTAAATAAGCGACACTGCAATCCTGTCCATCGCTTTGAAAGTCCGCCATGCGCCGTCTGTCCCAGCCGTTTCTCTTGCTCGTTTCCCTTTATGCTCCCTGCGCTCTCGCCGCGTCCCTGGAGCAGGTACTTCAAAAACTCGACAGCGATGGCCACGGCGACCTGCGCGCCGTGGTCATACTGCGCGATGGCGCGCTGGTGGCCGAACGCTATTACAACGGACAGGCGCACGATGGCCTGCACGATATGCGCTCGGCCGGCAAGAGCGTCACCGCGCTGCTGGTGGGCGCGGCCGTGGCGCAGGGCAAGCTGAAGGTTACCGGCACAGTAGGACAGTACTGGCCAGACGCAGCCGGCAGCGCAGCGGGCAAGGTGGTGCTTGACGACCTGCTGACCATGCGTTCGGGCCTGGCAGCCTTTGATGAAGATGCCGCATCGCCCGGCAATGAAGACAAGCTTGATGAAGCGGCCGATCCGGCTGCGTTCGTGCGCGGCGTACCTGCGGCAACAGCGCCCGGCACGGTCTACCGCTACAACTCGCTGGGCTCGTATATCGCCGGGCGAGTCGTGGAAAGCGCCAGCGGACGCGATCTTGATGCCTACGCTTCCATGGCCTTGTTTGCGCCGCTGGACATCACGCGCTGGCACTGGGGCCGCGACGTGGACGGACGCGCCAAGGGACAGGGCAACCTGTCGCTGACGCCGCGCGACATGGCGAAGATCGGGCAACTGGTGCTGGACAAAGGAATGGTGCGCGACCAGCGCGTAATTGCTGCCGACTGGATCACTGCCGCGCTGGCGCCGCGCGTGGCGATCGGCGACGTGGACCGTTATGCCGATCAGTATGGCTATTTCTGGTACGGGAAAACGTATGACGTCGCCGGCAAAAAGATCGGCGTGTCTTTTGCCTCGGGTAATGGCGGCAACAAGATCTATGTCATTGCGGCGCGCAGGATGGTGGTGGCGGTGGCCTCAAGCGCTTACGGCAAGCCATATGGTCAGCGGCGCTCGGAGGACATTCTCAAGGCACTGCTGGCGGCGGAGTGACAGCGGCGATGTGGTTGTGGGCGGTGGTGGTGTCGGATTACGCGGCTTTGCCGCTAATCCGACCTACGCTGGCATCGAGGCCGCAGGTCGGGTTAGCGCTTCGCGCGTAACCCGACAACATTGTTGGCTTCGACAGCGGTACCGGCTTACGGCATCAGCACGCTATCGATCACATTGATCACGCCATTCGACTGGTAGACATCATAGGTGCTGATATTGGCGGTGGCGCCCTTCTCGTCCATCACCACGATATTGTGCATGCCGTTCATGGCGAACATCAGCTTGCCGCCGCTGGCTGTTGGCAGGGTGGCTTTACCGTTGTGCATTTTGATCTCCCTGGCCAGCGCCTTGAAGTCGTATTTGCCGGGGACCACGTGGTAGGTGAGGATCTTGGTCAGCGTGTCCTTGCTCTCCGGCTTGACCAGCGTGTCGACGGTGCCGGCAGGCAGCTTGGAGAAGGCCGCATTGGTTGGCGCGAAGACCGTGAACGGCCCCTTGCCTTTCAAGGTATCGACCAGGCCGGCCGCCTTGACGGCGGCGACCAGCGTGGTGTGGTCGGCCGAGTTGACGGCGTTGTCGACGATGTCTTTGGATGGCAGCATGCTCTGGCCGCCCACCATGGTGTTCATGTCGGCGGCGAAGCTGGCGCCGGTGGCCAGCATGGAGGTGGCAAACAAGACTGCGGGAACGAAGGTGCGCATGGTGATCTCCTGGTTTGGACTGCGTGTGCATGATTGCAGAAAGTTTTACGCAGCCATTGCGCGATTGGATTCAACTTATAGCGAACAAAAAATCCGCGTTGGTGGTGATGTCGGATTACGCGGCGTTCCGCCGCTAATCCGACCTACGGTCTGATGTGATAAAAGAAAAACGGCGCAATGCGCCGTTTGGTAATGACTATCCCTTGCTGCGGGCCGGCCTGTGCCAGCCCGCAGTGCCGGGATCAGTTGAACATCAGTTGGCCGCCACCTGCTCCGGCTCGCCCCAGCCGCCGCCCAGGGCGCGGATCAGCGCCACGGTGGTGACGGCGCGGTTGCCGCGCAGCTGCACCGCGCTGCGTTCGATGGCCGACAGGTTGCGCTGCGCGTCGAGCAGGTCCAGGTAGCTGGAACGGCCCGCGTCATACAGCTTTTGCGCCAGGTCGGCCGAACGGCGCGCGGAAACGACCGCTTCGTCGATCTGCTGCGTCTGGCCCGACAGGATGCGCAGGCCGGCCAGGTTGTCCTCGACTTCGGCAAACGCCACCAGCACGCTCTGGCGATAGCTGGCCACCGATTCTTCCAGCTGCGCTTCGCTGCGCGTCACCAGCGACTTGTTGCGGCCGCCGTCGATGATCGGCATCGACATCAGGGCGCCCAGGAGCCACGAGCGGCTGCTCCACTTGAAGATGTCGGACACCGTATCGGCCGCGCCGCCACCCGAGGCATTCAGGACCAGCGACGGGAACATCGCCGACTTTGCCACGCCGATGCGGGCATTCGACGCTTCCATGGTGCGCTGTGCCGAGGCGATATCGGGACGGCGCTCGAGCAGCGTCGATGGCAGGCCGGCGGGGATCGCCGGCAAAAAGGCGCTGTCCTGCAGCGGGTTGACCACCGCCGTGAAACTGGCCGCCGGCTTGCCCAGCAACACGGCCAGCGCATGCTCGCCGGTGGCGCGCTGGCGCTGCAGGCCGATCGCTTCGGCGCGCGCCGTCGACAGTTCGGTGCGGGCACGGGCCAGGTCGAATTCGCCGATGTCGCCCAGGTCATACCGCCTCTGGTTGACATGCACGCTTTCTTCGCGCAGGCGCACCGTCTCTGCCAGCGTCGCCAGTTCGGCGTCGGTGGCGCGCAGCTGGAAGTAGGTCTGCGCCACGTCGGCCTGCAGCGACAGCAGCACCGAGCGGTACGTCGCCTCCACTGCCAGGGCATCGCTGCGCGAGGCGCTGACATTCGACGACACGCGGCCGAACAGGTCGACTTCATAGCTGGCGGTCAGGTTGGCCTGGTAAATATTCGTGGCCGATACCGGCGCGCCGTTCGGCAGGCCGAGCGAGGCGGCGGAAGCGCGGCTGCGCTGGCCGCCGACGTTCACGCCCACTTGCGGGATGCGGTCCGCTTCGGCAATGCCGGCGATCGCCCTGGCCTGCCTGACGCGGGCAGCGGCCACGGCCAGGTTGGCGTTGGCCTGCGTGGCTTCGTCGATCAGGCCGGTCAGCGTGCTGTCATTGAACGCCAGCCACCACTGGCCGCGCGCCTGGCGCTCGGCGTAGTTGACCTGCGCCTGGGTCCAGCGCGTGCCGTCCTGCGCCGTCTGCACGGCGGTGGATACTTGCGTCTCCTTGAAGGCGGCCGGCGTATCGATCTGCGGCTGCCTGAAGTCGGGCGCGGCGCACGCTGCCAGCAGCACGGCGGCGGCCATGGCGCTCAACAACGGTTTTGCATGACGCATCATCATAGTGTTTTTCACGACAGATCTCCTTCCAGGTCCAGCACTGGCGCAGCGGGACGCTTGGCGACAATGACGGCTGGTTTTTTCTCGAAACGCTGCGCCAGGGTGCGCAGCAATACATAAAACAAAGGCGTCAGGAACAGGCCGAAGAAGGTCACGCCCAGCATGCCGGCAAACACCGCCACACCCATCGCATGGCGCATTTCCGAACCGGCGCCGTGCGAGAACACGAGGGGTACCACGCCCATGATGAACGCGATCGACGTCATCAGGATCGGACGCAGGCGCAGGCGGCACGCTTCCAGCGCGGCCTGCACCACGGTGCGGCCATGCTCTTCCAGTTCGCGGGCAAACTCGACGATCAGAATCGCATTTTTCGACGCCAGCCCCACCAGCACGAACAGCGCGATCTGGGTAAACACGTTGTTGTCGCCACCGGTCAGTTTCACGCCCAGCAAGGCGCACAGGATCGACATCGGCACGATCAGGATCACGGCCAGCGGCAGGGTCCAGCTTTCGTACTGGGCAGCGAGCACCAGGAACACCAGCAGCACGCACAGCGGGAACACATAGATCATCGTGTTACCGGACAGAATGTCCTGGTAGGTCAGCTCGGTCCACTCGTACGAGATCCCCTGCGGCAGCACTTCTTTCGCGATGCGTTCCAGCGCGGCTTGCGCCTGGCCACTCGACACGCCAGGCGCAGCGCCGCCGTTGAAGTCGGCTGCGGCATACGCGTTGTAGCGCTGCACGCGGTCCGGGCCATAGCTGTCTTTCACGCGCATCAGCGAGGACAGCGGAATCATTTCGCCCTTGTCGTTGCGCACCTTCAGCTGCGCAATGTCGCTGGCGTGCGAACGGAAGTTGGCATCGGCCTGCACGCGCACCTGGTAGGTACGGCCAAACTGGTTGAAGTCATTCACGTACAGCGAACCGAGGTTGATCTGCAAGGTCTGGTAGATGGTGGCCAGCGGCACGCCCAGCTGCTTGGCCTTGACGCGGTCGACATCGGCGAACAGCTGCGGCACGTTGATCTGGTAGCCCGAGAACACGCCTGCCAGTTCCGGCGTCTGGTAAGCCTTGGCGGCCAGCGACTGGGTGGCGTTGTACAGCGCGTCGTAACCGAGGTTGCCGCGGTCTTCGATCATCATCTTGAAGCCGCCGATGGTACCCAAGCCGTTGACTGGCGGTGGCGGGAACACCATGATGAACGCGT